>JAZQBH010000074.1:0-4939 GCA_045545655.1 Oscillospiraceae bacterium | reverse complement strand
GCTGGCGGATTTCAGCTGCGTGTGCTGAAGGACAGCAAGGGCTACTACATTTCGTCGAAGCCTGGCGAAAAGGTGTCGGGACATTGTCCGTCGGTTGACGTGCTGTTCAGTTCTGTTGCAGAAAGCGTAGGAAAGAACGCTGTGGGTGCAATTCTCACGGGTATGGGCAGAGATGGTGCTGACGGTATGAAGCGTATGCGCGACAGAGGCGCGTTCACCGTGGGACAGGATAAAGAGTCCTGTGTGGTGTATGGTATGCCGATGGAAGCGTACAAAATAGGCGCAGTGCAGGTGCAGGCGCCGCTTACAGAGATTGCTGGAATTATAATTTCCGCTCTGTCATAAAGACAAACAAAGCCGCTGATTTGTTCAGCGGCTTTTAGACTAGAAATAAAGCGCCATCTGCGTCGTCAGCCGCACTGCAACAGGCACAAAGCCTAGTTTGCAGTGCGGCTTTCTCGCATCTGACACTTTCTTTCTAGTCTTGTTTTTTATGGAATATTGTTTCAGTTCATAATCAGATCGGTTGTTTTCCAGCCGCTGTCGGTTTCGGCAACGAACACGGTGTAGGCGATATCGTAGACTACCTCTTCGTAGGAAAACAGCACGTGCTGGTATTTCAGGCTTACCTCAAAGCAGTTGTCGGAGTACTGTGTAACGGACACTATCTCCTTGTTGCGGAATTCGTAGCCTGTGTGATAGCCGTAATACTGCGCCATAAAGTCACGCAGATTGCTATAAAGGGCGCTTCCCTTTACAAGATACGGCGACAACTCGGTAAAGCCGATGTCGTTCGACACAAACTCGTTATACCGCTTGGAAAACTCAAAGGCGTAGTCTGCCGCCTTTTCCGCTTTTGCGGAGTCGGTTATGGGCAGTGCGGCGGAGTATACTCCGTTTTCGCACGACACTGGAAGCGACTTGCCGTTTTCATCAAGAATTACGATTTCGGGAGGGTTCATCAGCCCCCCGAATTTGTATGTGCGCATAACAGGCTCGCCCTTTATGTACTCCCCGAACTTCTGCGCATTGGGCATACGCTCGGTGAGAAACAGCTCACCCGACGGGTCACAGCCGTTTATCGTGAATGTGCAGTTGCTCGGCACGGTTACACAAACGCTTTCGCCCTTCTGCACGGTAACCCCCGAAATGCGGTCAAACGCAAACGTATCAAGCGCATAATCAGCGGTAGTGCCGCTCTTTTTCAGATACATAACCGCTATGTTTTCGCCGCCGCACTTCAGCATAAATGCAGGGGCGTTGTCGGTGGAATACTTTCCGCTTTTCACACAGGTGAACTCCCCCGAAAAGCGTTCGGCAAACTGTTTGCGGAGCATTTCTTCGGTTTCGTATTCCGAGATTTTTTCGGTAATTCCGTTTACAAGCTTTGTGTAGTCGCCGCTGTTAAGCTCTGCTAAAACAGCGTCAGTTGCGTGGTAGTGCTGGCTTTGCTCGTATTCCGTGAGAAAGCCCCACAGCTTTACAAGCCCGAACACGATTGCCGCAACAAGCAGTGCAACAAGCGTGAAATATATCGAATAATAAACCCTTTTCCCTGTGGAGGATTTTGTTTTCTGTTCTGTCATAAATCCCCCTTAGCTCTGCGGCTTTACAAGAATTGTGGTGGGTATGTTACGGTAGCCGATAAGAAACGGGCTCTGGC
Organism: Oscillospiraceae bacterium; assembly: GCA_045545655.1. GTDB lineage: Bacteria > Bacillota > Clostridia > Oscillospirales > Ruminococcaceae > CAG-115. The sequence goes on along the minus strand of JAZQBH010000074.1, from coordinate 3,276 downwards.
TCAGCACCTCGCCGTTGTATACCATTGTCGTTGAAGAGCCGCCGTCAAGGTTATAGGCGTTCACTGCGCCGAACTTCAAAAGCTCGTCACGCACGTCTGCAAGGCTTGCGCCGAGGGAGTTGGTCTGTCTGCCGTCAATGGTGAGCAGAAGAATTGCGCCGTCCTCACGCTGACCTATGCCCGCACGGGGGTTAAGTCCGCCGCCCGAGCCGAGCTGTTCACGGGGCTCGCCGTTGGTGATGAGGGTAGGTCCGAAGTAAACTGCGTCACGGATACCCATATCAAGCGCATTCTGAATGGACATATATCCGCAGATAAGCTTATGGTCTGCGGTAAAGCCCATCATATCCCAGCGGCTTTCGGGGTCGCCCGATAGAAGCTGTCCCTGTGAGATTACCACGCCAAGCGGCATTCCTCCACGGAAGTTGCCTGCCTGGTCTACAAAGCCGCCTGCGTTTATGCCAGCAACTGCGCCGTATTTCTTGCACATTGTGGTTACACGTGTGCCGTCCATATCCTCGCCGAATTTGTCAATAGTCCCCACAAACACACGTGAGGGGTCGTAAACGACCATCATCTTGCCCTTGTAGGTTGCGCCGCTTACGTCGAAAATGTCGATGCCGTCGCCGTCGGGGTCGATGTTTTCGTCCTTTGCCGCCGGGGAATTTCCTGTGTTTTCGGGAATTTTAATCATATCCGTGTTTGTAAGCACGTCGTCAGACACGATTGCGTTAGCATTGACGATAGCCGCAACCTCTTCGTCAGAGAGGAATATATGAGGCACGAACTTCAGCGCACTTGTTTCAAGACAGGTTGTGCAGAAGATATTTCTTGCCGCCGCAGACGGACCCTTCTCAAACACGAAGATAATTCCCATCAGTGCCGCAAGCACGATAAGCACAACGGTGAGCAGTGCAAGAAGTATTCTGAGAATTACCGTTTTAGCAGTATTTTTACGTTTTTCACGGTTTGCACGGGTTTCACGGGTTTCTACGCTTGTCATCTGTTTTTGCTCTCAACTTTCTTTTCTGCTTTCTGTGAGTATACCCAGTCACGCTGAATGCCGTAGCTTGCGAAGAAAAGCACGGTGTCAACCACGATTTTAACGACCGACTGCCACAGGTTATCGGGGATTTTGAAGAGGAATACCGCTCCCTTGACAAGTCCGAACGACGCCGCCATCTGAAGTATGCACAGTATGTAATATCTCACGAAGGTACGCTTTGAGTTCGCCTGTGAACGGAACACCGCACGCTGATTAAGCATATAGTTCGTGAATGAGGATACTATTCTCGCCGCCGCTGTCGCTACCAGAATACGCAGAGTTTCGTTCTCGCCGAACAGACTGCCCGTAAGCATATTCACCAGCGTGAACAGACCTATATCAATCAGCGAGCAGATAAGCGAGCTTGCCATATATTTTATAATCTGCAGATAAATCTTCACAGAGTCGGTAAGCGGATTGAAGTGAGTGCCGCTGTTGTTGTCGAGATAGATGGTTTCGATGGTGATTTCCTCAAACGAAAGACCAAGTCTTTTCATTTCAAGCAGCATATTGGTTTCGTACTCAAAGCGTTCGCCGCTTACCTCGGTGAGGGGCTTTAAGTAGGAAAACGGCAGTGCACGAAGTCCCGTCTGGGTGTCGGTGATTTTAATTCCGCAAAGCAGGCGGAACACAATTCGGGTTGCGTTGTTGCCGAACTTGCTTTTCGGCGGAACGTTGCTTCCCGAAAAATCTCTTGCGCCAAGCACGGCGGTGTTGTTGCCGAGTTCAAGCATTTTTTCGGCACAGCGGAAGATGTCGTGGGGCGTGTGCTGACCGTCGTCGTCGGTTGTTACTACGCCGTCGCAGTCGGGCAGATGCTCAAGCACGTAGTTGAAGCCTGTTTTAAGTCCCCTGCCCTTGCCCTTGTTCACCTCGTGATGAAGCACGGTGCATTCGGGAATTTCCTCTGCCTCGGTGAAATATTTCTGACAATCGGCACGGCTGCCGTCGTCGATAACGATAATGGACTTAAAACCGTAGTCAACCAGTCCGTGCAGTACCGTCAGCAGTTTTTCTGATGGGTTGTAGGTAGGGATAATTACTGAAATGTTCTTCATAGTATTGATGTTTGCGGTGTTATCAGTATTCATAATATAATTCTCCAGTTAAAAGCAGTTGATATGTTGTCTGTTTCAATATGCCCATTGAGGGCAATAAAGGCGTGCCGCCCTGGTCAATTCGTAACAAGTGTTGTTGCGGACACAGGTTGGCACCCGATGGTGAAAAAGCTTCTTTTTCACTATCTTGCTAAGCAAAACTATCTTTATTTTATCACAATTGTGTAGAAAAAGTCAACCGAAAAAACTCACGTCAGCCGTTTTGCTGTCTATCTTTGTCAATACCCACAAACTACCGTGAAATTGTCAGAGTGTTATTGGCAATCAAGCCTATTTGTAAATCAAGGCAAGCCCTTGCAGTGAAACGTTTTGCCGCTTAAACTGTCACTTTCCTGCTTTATCGGCAGATATACAGCAATTATTTTAGTAAAGTGGTTGATTTTCGGAATGAAATGTGCTAAAATGATAGAGTATAGACTTTAATCAGTCTGTGTTAATCCGTGCTTTTGATTTATGCTATATTCATAACACAACAGCATTCTATAATTCCCTGTGTCTGAATTTCAGGGGAAATTTCCGTATATACATTGAAAGGTTCACAGATATGGCTAATGAAAGATTTGAAAATCAGCACCTTATGAGCGTACTTGCCTCGGAGATTACAAAGGTTATCAAAGGCAAGGACGACGCTCTGCTTATCGTACTTACAGCACTGCTTGCACAGGGTCACGTGCTTATTGAGGACGTGCCGGGTGTGGGTAAAACCACTCTCGCTATGGCGCTCGGCAAGGCAACAGGACTTGATTTCTGCCGTGCGCAGTTCACTCCCGACGTTATGGCAAGCGATATAACAGGCTTTACCATCTACAACAAGGAAGAGGGCGAGTTTGAATACCGCAGTGGTATGGTTATGACTAACATACTGCTTGCAGACGAAATCAACCGAACCTCTCCGAAAACGCAGTCTGCCCTGCTTGAGGCAATGGAGGAAAAGCGTGTTACCGTAGACGGCATTGTGCACGAGCTGCCTCAGCCTTTTATGGTTATAGCTACGCAGAACTCACAGGGATATGTGGGAACATTCCCTCTGCCCGAGGCACAGCTTGACCGCTTTATGATGAAAATCAGTATGGGTTATCCTGCCGTTGCTGGGTAAACCCGGATTGTGATGGG
>JAZQBH010000073.1:0-3050 GCA_045545655.1 Oscillospiraceae bacterium | reverse complement strand
AAAGGGGTTTGCAATGGCTTTAAATACGGCTTTCAGAACAAATTTTGCTGAACGTGTGAAATCTTTTATGTCTGGGGAAAAATCAAGGAAAGTCATTCTTGCGGCAGGCGGTGCGGCAATGCTTATGCTATTGATAAGTACATTCTCGTGCGGCGGCACTGAGGAGGCGAACACCCGTCAGGAAACGTCTTTCAACGCCGAGCAAGCGGAGAAAAATCTTGAAGAACGGGTTACAAGGCTTGTATCGCAGATAAGCGGCACAGGCGACCCGTCAGAAATTGAGGTGATGGTAACGCTTGACACTACCTCCACGGCAATCTACGAAAAGGATAACCGTTTTCAGTCAGCCGTGCAGAACAATGAAAGCGGAGGTTCTGAAAACAGGTCAGCCGAAACGGAGGTGGTACTGGCAGGCAGCGGAAAAGAACCGCTTACGGTTGGCACAGTTCAGCCGAAGGTGAGGGGAGTATCAGTAGTGTGCTCTGGTGCGCAAGACCCTCTCGTGTGCGAACGTGTGACCAATGCCGTTGCAAAGGCGCTTGATATAGGTGTATCACGGGTTTGCGTAACATATTGAACCCGAATAATACTTAAATGTGAAAGGAAAAACTTATGAAAAGACTTAATCTCATTATCGGAAAAAAACAGATTGTAATTGCCTCGCTTGCGGTAGTGCTTGGTGCGGCGGCAACGGCAAATCTTGTGTTATCGTCAAAGCCTGATACCACTGAAAAGCAGGGCAATGCAAGCGAGGTAAGCGCCAGTGCAAATTACGGTGACACCGCTTATGTATCCAATCTGAGCACCGATGGCGACGCATACTTCGCCAAAGCAAGACTTGAAAAACAGCAGAGCCGTGATGAAACCGCTGAAGTGCTTGCGGGAATGTATCAGGGCGGCGATATGACAAAAGACGAGCTTTCCGTGGTGACGCAGAATGCTCAGAATCTCAGCCGCACTATTGAGAGCGAAAACAAGATTGAAACTCTCATCAAGGCACAGGGCTTTGCAGACGCTATCTGTTTCCTCAGCGACAACGGAGCGAATGTAATCGTAAAAACAGACGGACTTGACGCTGTAGGAGCGGCTAAAATCAAGGCTACATTACAGGCAGAAGTGCCTGTGGCAAGCGATAATATCACAATTGTAGAAGTGAAGTAAAAAATCGTTTATCAACAAAAGTTGAATGGGGCTGTGGAAAACAGCCCCTTTTTCGTGCTCTATACTGTCCTTGATTTCCTGATACCGAATATCATTCTAAGAATTCCTGCGAACATCTTCGGGCTTCTGACTACTACGATTTTCATAAAGCTTTTCTCCCTTCAAAAAGTGGCTCGCCACGTTATTAAACTCCGCAGATGTCACTTGCCGCTTTCTGGCGGATGACATCTCGCCTGAGTTATAATCTCAGTAGAAAAATTCCCAGTACAATAAGCAGTATTGCTATTGTAAACAGCATAGCCTTAACGGAAAAGAACGATATGCAAAGCACAGCTCCGCATAAGGCTGCTATTCCCAGTATTACGCACGCACCGGGGTTTCTTCGTTTTGGGGGTCTGCGCATCTGCTCCATCTCCTTTTGTTTGCTTTAGTTCCAGTTTATTCCGATTGCAGAATTTGGTTACTGTTTTTGCTGAAAAAAAGGTCAACGTTATTTTTGTGATTTTTTTAGGTGTTCAATGTGAAGTTTTTGCTTTATTTTTCAAAAAAAGACTTGTTTATTCAGTTAAGATGTGGTATAATAAAATAGTATGAATATGCCCTGATATAGGTTATTGGAGGAAAATTATGGAAATTTCAAAAAAGCACACTCCAGGTTCTATGAGAGTTTCAGAAGACGTTATCGTTAAAATTGCAAAAACTGCCGCCTGCGAAATAGACGGCATTGATATCAATCACAACAAATCTGCACGTTTTGTACCTGTCCGTGCGAAAATTATCGGCGAGGCGGCTGCTATCAGAATGGATGTAAACATCATCGAAGGCTTCAATGCGGTAAAAGTTGCTGAAGCTGTGCAGAAGAGCGTTAAGTCTGCCGTGCAGAATATGACAGGTTTTACTGTAACAAAGGTTGATGTTAATATTATGGGTGTTTGCTATAAGGATAACACAGAGGTGACAGAATGAGTGAAAAGAGAATTTCCCGCCCTGAGGTGAGAGAGGGTGCGTTTCTTGAGCTGTATCAGCTTCAGTTCGGAACAACACTTGAAGAAATAGACGAGCTCAACGCAGACGCATTTGATATGCTCAAGAATGAGCAGACTGATGAAATAGTAAAGGGTGTTCTTGAACACGAGGACGAGCTTAGTGCAGTTATCTCAAAGTATTCAAAAACCCGTTCCGCAGCACGTATTGCAAAGGTGAATGCGGTTATACTTAAAATTGCGATTTACGAGATGAAGTACTGCGAAAAAGTGCCGAATGCCGTTGCAATAAATGAGGCTGTTGAGCTTGCGAAGAAATATTCGCTTAAAACTGACAGCGGCTTTATAAACGGCGTACTTAACTCATACAAGAGGGAACTTGAAGGAAATGCGTGATAATAAGCGTGTCTGGTCTGTTTCGGAAATAACAGGCGAAATCAAGGCTACCTTGTCGGATAATCTTGAGCTGAGGGGCTTTTTCGTGCGTGGCGAAATATCGCAGATTACCAGAAAGCCTGGACGGTTTGGCTCGGACTATCTGTATTTCACGCTGAAGGACGAGAAATGTCCGCTGTCGTGCACTATGTTCGAGGGCGTGAAGTTGCTTGATTTCGACCCTGAGGCAGGAGATAAGGTTGTCTGCGGCGGTTATATCGACGTGTATGCACCTTACGGAAAGTATCAGATGATATGCTCGTCTATGCAGCTTGACGGCGAGGGCGAGGCTGCCGCCGCTCTTGAGCGGCTTGTGCAGAAGCTTAAAGATGAGGGATTGTTTGACAGAAAGCGTCCCTTCCCGAGTTATCCCAAAAGAATTGCGGTTATCACTTCTGCGACAGGTGCGGTTGTTCACGATGTTATCGAAACTACCGCAATGCGCTACCCGATAACGAAGATATGCGTTAT
>JAZQBH010000072.1:0-5439 GCA_045545655.1 Oscillospiraceae bacterium | reverse complement strand
AAGAAATAATATAACAGGCACATCTCTTGATGTTGTTATTGTCACTCCGTCGGGCGAGCAGATTGTAACAAACATTCCTGTTGCGGTTTACAAGGACGGAGCGAGATTCCGCCTCGGTGCGTGGAAGTGCCACGGTCTGAGAGCCGACGGCTATGTTGCGTGGGTGCTTTACGAAGAAAAATCCAAGACAAACGTAACCGAAACAAACGAAAATGACGAAGACTGCACTATGGTGTTTGAAGTGGTTCAGCACACTCTTGCGCTTGTGAGAACCGACGGCACGCTTGAACCAATCTGGAAATACACCGTAAACCCCGCAATTTCACAGCTTGAGGTAGACAGCATTTCTCATTTCTCGTTAATTCATATTGTGGAAACAAACTTTTATGCGGGCTATCAGAAGGTGTGGATTTGCGACCCTGCAGATAAAATCGTTAAGGAAGTGCCCGTGCCTCAGCTTACAGAGGGCGTTGTGAACTCCGATGGTGCACTTGTGTTCGACCAGCCCGAGGGCGAATATACACGCAAAGACCTGACCTACATAGCAAACGACGACAGAACGCTTGCCATAGTGTATGACTTCGTAACCTACGAGGACGGGAAAAGACGCAGGTCGCCGAAATTCCTTGCGACCCTTGACGGCACAAGAATCAGCGGAAACTATTCCAATATGTTCACCAAGGACGATGAGCTTTTCCTTGTAGTAACCGCTGACGACAAGTGGGGCTATATCGACAAAACAGGCAAGCCGCTTGCCTTTTTCGACGACGCTGGCGAGTTTGACGGCGAATATGCACCCGTAATCAAAAACGGAATGGCATACCTTATCAACAGACAGATGGAGCGTGTGTCCGACTGCGTTGCCGCCGACCTTGTTCTGACAATCTGCGACGGTCTTTATAAGATAAGAAGCAATAACAAGCAGTTCTTTATGACCTATAAGCAGGAGTAAGCTGCACAATACACTTGTTAAAAAGGATTAAACTATGCTGAAATTAAGACTTGAACCTGCCGAAACCGTCAACCCCGAAAAGGGCTTGCTGACAGGCATTTACAGACATTGCGGACCTATATACACTTTCAGTAACGGCGAAAGGCTGTTCTACAATAAAGACGACAGCCTGTACACCATTTCAGAGGCTGATATTGATAACTGGCAGAAAACAGGAAATTTTTCGTTCAATAAGGTTACTGTTGAGGGTGATGGCATCTTCTTTAATAAACTTGAAGAAGCCAACGGTATTCTTTCGGGTCGTGACAATGAAGACCACAGAGTGTTCTATCCCTCTACCTACGACGACAGCACCCACACCCTTACCACAACTGCCCGTTGTGACTGGCATTTCAACTCAAGAGGTTATATCGTAAGAAATCTTGTAACATACACATCACTTGATTTTGTTGTTGTTGCTCCGTCAGGCAGGCGGTTTGTTACAAATATTCCTGTTGCTGTTAATAAGGGCAGTTCAGGGTTTTATAAAGGCTCGTGGACTTGCCAGGGGCTGAATGCCGAGGGGTATGTGGCTTGTGTGCTTTATGCAGAAAAAGTTGAACGTAGCATAAAGTCAGCCGACAGCGAGGACGATTGCACTATGGTGTTTGAAACCACTCATTACAATCTTTCGCTGGTAAAAACCGACGGCACACTTGAAAGCGTGTGGAAATACACAGTAAATGCGTTGTCAGAGCTTACGATTGAGCTTATTGCCGACTATTCTTTAATACATATTACTGAGAATAACTTCTATTCGGGTTATCAGAGGGTATGGATATGCAACCCTGCGGATAAAATCGTCAAGGAAATGGGAATGCCCGAAATGAAGGAGGGGGTTATGAACTCTTGCGGAGAGCTGGTGCACGATGAAGACGAAAAAGGCGAGTTTGTACGCACTAAGCTGACCTACATCTCACAAGAGGGTTCTCCGCTTGCGATAATGTTTGATTACAAGAAGTATGATGACGAAACGCAGAAAAAAACCTCAGAATTTCTTGCAACGCTTAACGGTGAAAGAATAAGCGAAAATTACAGCTCGCTCTGGTCGTATGACTTTGAGATTTTCCTTGCGCACTCCGCCGATGACAAGTGGGGCTACATCGACAAAACTGGTAAGCCGCTTGCCTTTTTCGACGACGCTGGCGAGTTTGCGGGCGAGTATGCGCCTGTTGTGCAGAATGGCAAGGCTTTTCTTATCAACAGGCAGATGGAGCAGGTGTCGGAGATAATTGACGCAGACGGTATTTCCTCATTAGGCGACAGACTTTACAAAGTAAAAAAGGACGGAAAACAGTTCTTTATGACCTACGCACAGGAGTAAGCTGCTGAAACCGCTGACACTGAATAAACCTTAAATCCCGTTCGGTTTTCCGCTGAACGGGATTTTTGCCGCCTTGGTTCATACAGAAGTCCCCCACAAAACGTAATACTATATTAAACAGGGCGGAATAAAGCGGTTGACCTGAACTGCCTTATTGCATATTAACTATATTTTATCAATCGCTTTTATGAGAAATAACGAAAAACTTTCGTGAACGTCAAAAAACCGTCCGAGTGTAACGCTTTTCATTTCAAAACTGTACAAATTGCAAAAAATTACAAAAAAATCGCAAAAAACATCTAGCATTTTTCTTGCAACTATGTTATAATAATAACATACTAAGGCGGCACCCTATAAATTCCAATGGTCGGATTTGTGCGGTGCGGCTGTAAATCTGTCGGTACTTCGGGCGGCATACAATATGCTGTCGGAAAGAAACACGGGGTATCAACAGACAAGCATAAGGATTGTGGGTTTATGGGAAAATGCCCACGTCCCGTCCGAATCGGTTCACAAAGTGGGCTGAATATTGTAATTATAGGAGGATGATTCCAATGGCTGAGAAAAAATGGGTCTACAACTTCAAAGAAGGCAATATGTCAATGCGCAACCTGCTGGGCGGCAAGGGCGCAAACCTTGCAGAAATGACCGAAATAGGTCTGCCTGTTCCTCAGGGCTTTACTATCACCACTGAGGCTTGTACACAGTACTATGAGGACGGACGTAAAATCAACGATGAAATTATGTCGCAGACAATGGCTGGCGTTAAGTGGATGGAAGAGGTGAACGGCAAGAAGTTCGGCGACCTCAAGAATCCTCTGCTTGTATCGGTGCGTTCTGGTGCGAGAGCGTCTATGCCCGGTATGATGGATACTATCCTTAACCTCGGTCTTAACGACGAGGTTGTTGACGCTATGATAGCAAACAACCCCACACCTGAGTTCAGAAGATTTGTTTACGACTCTTACAGAAGATTTATCCAGATGTTCTCCGACGTTGTTATGGAAGTCGGAAAGAAGTATTTCGAGCAGCTTATCGACGAAATGAAGGAAAAGAAGGGCGTTAAGTTTGACGTAGAGCTTACCGCTGACGACCTTAAGGAGCTTGCTATCCAGTTCAAGGCTGAGTATAAGAACCAGCTCGGCAAGGACTTCCCCTCCGACCCCGTTGAGCAGCTTAAGCTTGCTATCGAGGCTGTTTTCCGTTCGTGGGACAACCCCAGAGCGAATGTATACCGCCGTGACAATGATATTCCCTACAGCTGGGGTACAGCGGTTAACGTAATGCCGATGGTATTCGGTAACCTCAACGACGAATCGGGTACTGGTGTTGCATTCACCCGTGACCCTGCTACAGGCGAAAAGAAGCTGATGGGTGAGTTCCTGTTCAACGCACAGGGCGAGGACGTTGTTGCTGGCGTTCGTACACCTATGCCTATCGCACAGATGGCTGACAAGTTTCCCGAAGCTTACGACGAGTTCGTAAAGGTTTGCGGAATTCTCGAAGACCACTACAGAGATATGCAGGATATGGAATTTACCGTTGAAAACGGCAAGCTGTATATGCTGCAGTGCCGCAGCGGTAAGAGAACCGCACAGGCTGCCCTTAAGATTGCCTGTGACCTCGTTGACGAGGGTATGATAGACGAGAAAAAGGCAGTGGCTATGATAGACCCACGTAACCTTGACACACTGCTTCACCCGCAGTTTGACGCAGCTGCACTGAAGGCTGCTACTCCTGTGGGCAGAGGTCTTGGCGCATCTCCTGGTGCGGCTTGCGGTAAGGTTGTGTTCACTGCTGACGACGCTGTTGAGTGGAAAGAACGCGGCGAAAAGGTTGTTCTGGTTCGTCTGGAAACCTCGCCTGAGGATATTACAGGTATGAAGGCTGCTCAGGGTATCCTGACAGTCCGTGGCGGTATGACCTCTCACGCTGCCGTTGTTGCACGTGGTATGGGTACTTGCTGTGTATCTGGCTGCGGCGAAATCGTTATGGACGAAGAGAACAAGAAGTTCACACTTGCAGGCAAGACCTACAATGAAGGCGACTTTATCTCCATCGATGGCTCTACCGGTAACATCTACGATGGAATTATTCCTACTGTTGACGCTACAATCGCCGGCGAGTTCGGCAGAATTATGGCTTGGGCTGACAAGTTCAGAGTGCTGAAGGTGCGCACCTACGCTGATACTCCTGCTGACGCAAGAAAGGCAAGAGAGCTGGGCGCTGAGGGTATCGGTCTTTGCCGTACAGAGCATATGTTCTTCGAGGCTGACAGAATTGCGGCATTCCGTGAGATGATCTGCGCTGACACTGTTGAGGCAAGAGAGGCTGCTCTCGCTAAGATTGAGCCTATGCAGCAGAGCGACTTTGAGGGACTGTTCGAGGCTCTTGAGGGCAACCCTGTTACTATCCGCTTCCTCGACCCGCCTCTCCACGAGTTTGTTCCTACTGAAGAGGCTGACATTGAGGCTCTTGCAAAGGCACAGGGCAAGACTGTTGCTGACATCAAGGCTATTATCGCATCGCTGCACGAGTTCAACCCGATGATGGGTCACCGTGGCTGCCGCCTTGCGGTAACTTACCCTGAAATTGCAAAGATGCAGACTGCGGCTGTAATCAAGGCTGCTATCAATGTGCAGAAGGCTCACGCTGACTGGAAGGTTGTTCCTGAAATTATGATTCCGCTGGTTGGCGAGGTTAAGGAGCTTAAGTATGTCAAGGACGTAGTTGTAAAGACTGCTGATGAAATTATTGCGGCTGCTGGCGCTGACCTCAAGTACGAGGTAGGTACGATGATTGAAATTCCCCGTGCATGCCTTACTGCTGATGATATTGCTAAGGAAGCTGACTTCTTCTGCTTCGGTACAAACGACCTTACACAGATGACATTCGGTTTCTCCAGAGATGACGCTGGTAAGTTCCTGAGTGCTTACTATGACACCAAGATTTTCGAGAATGACCCGTTCGCTAAGCTTGACCAGACTGGCGTAGGCAAGCTGATGGAGATGTCCATTAAGCTTGGTAAGGGCGTTAACCCGAACCTCCACATCGGTATCTGCGGTGAACACGGCGGCGATCCCTCGTCCGTTGAGTTCTGCCACCAGATTGGCCTGACCTATGT
>JAZQBH010000071.1:0-4531 GCA_045545655.1 Oscillospiraceae bacterium | reverse complement strand
CAACAACTCTTGTGCAGTGGTCAATAGCAGCCTGATACTTGTCAGCCTGTACTGTACCGTAGTCGCCGAGCTTGTTCTCTACGAAATCAACTTCAGCCTTGAGGAATGCCTCGAGATCTGCCTTGGAAACTGCCTCGCCGTAGTCCTTCTCATCTGCAAAAGCTACAACAGAAATGCTGCTGAGAGCCATTACAGATGCCATAGAAGATGCGAGAATTCTTTTCTTCATCATAATGAAATCCTCCTAAAAGTTTGTTTGTTTTTTCTTTTGTATCCGACTTATCGGGTATCGGATTATGACGGGTCAACCGTCCGTTTGTCAGGGTATGTAGGTTTTTTGGAACTTCCCATCGGGTCGGGAGTGTTCTGCGGTTACCTGCCCTGTGCGAACCGCCCGTCTGTACAATAAAGCGTGTGCACGACCGTTCATCGGACAACGTTCATTCACCGCTTACATCACAGTAGTCAAAGCATTCTCAAAGAAAGTTTCAGTTTTTTTAAAAAAATTTTAATTTTTTTTATTTTTTTTGAAATTTCCTTGAATTCTGCATTGCTATGCGGTTTTCCGCCAACGCAACACAGTTTTTATAAATGCGACTACATACTAATTATATTATCAGAAAATTTTAAATTAGTCAATTGACATTTTCAACAATTCTTCATCTGTAAAAAATGGGTTTTATACATTTTGCACAGTATGAGAATAACGGCTGCAGGCATTCCGCCAGCAGCCGTGTGAGTTTTATTTGTTCAATCACCGCTTATTGCGGTTGTAGATAATCATAAGTCCCTTTAAGAGCAGGGTATCATCGAGGATTATGCCCTCACGTCGGCACAGGGGAACTACCACGCCTGCAAGTCCGCCTGTTGCGACAACGGTGCATTTCTCGCCGAGTTCTTCCTCAAGCCGCTCAACCATACCATCAATTGCGGAGGCGTTGGAGTACATAATTCCCGATTTCAGACAGTCGATAGTGTTCGAGCCGATAACTCTCTTCGGCTTTTCAAAGGCAATTTTCGGAAGCTGAGCAGTACGTGAAATAAGTGCGTCTGTTGATACCGCCATTCCTGTCATAATAACGCCGCCGATGTAGTTGTTCTTGCCGTCAATTACGGAAAGCGTTGTCGCCGTGCCCATATCAATAATGATAAGCGGTGTGGGATATTCGTGGATACCTGCAACTGCGTCCACAACAAGGTCGCTGCCAAGCTGTGCGGGATTGTCAATCATAATGCTCAGTCCCGTGCGTATTCCAGGGCCTACAACCATAACCTCGGCGGAGGTGAGTTTTTCAATAGCCGCTTTCAGTGTTCCCGTAACCGAGGGGACAACGGACGAGATAATCGCTCCGTCAATCGCTTTGGGGTCAAGGCTGTTTATCTCCAGTGCCGCACGGATTTTCAGTGCATATTCAAGGGCGGTGCTTGTCTGGTTTGTTGCAATGCGCTCACGGAAGAGAATTTCATCATTATCCGCACAGCCAAGCACAATGTTGGTGTTTCCTATATCAACTGCTAAAATCATTGATTTTCTCCTTTGGTAAGCTTCAGAATAGTATCGAAAATTGCGTGGGCAGCGTTTTCCTTGCTCATCAGTTCAAGCTCGGTCTGGAAATTCTGCGTGATAAGCGTGATGATGTTGGTGTCAGTGCCGAACCCAGCGCCGCTTGTTCTGAGGGAGTTCGCACAAATCATATCGCAGTTCTTGGAGGTGAGTTTTCTGCGTGAATTTTCGATAACGTTATCCGTTTCCATTGAAAAGCCGCAGATGAACTGTCCCTCACGCTTGTGCTCTCCGAGATATTTCAGAATATCCTTTGTGCGTTTAAGCTGAATGGACATATCATCATCGGATTTCTTAATCTTGCTGTCTGCGGTTACAACGGGAGTGTAATCCGCCACAGCCGCCGCTTTTATAATAATGTCATAGTTTTCAGAGCGTTCTGTCACCGCATTGAACATATCCTCTGCGGATTTCACGGGAATAACCTCCACGAACGGCGGCGGAGCAACATCTGTATGCGCCGCAACTACTGTAACCTCTGCGCCTCTGTGCATAGCGGCTTTCGCCATAGCAAAGCCCATTTTCCCTGAGGAATGGTTGGTGATAAAACGCACAGGGTCGATAGCCTCACGGGTTGCGCCGGCGGTGACAAGCACCTTCTTGCCGGCAAGGTCCTTCGGGAAGGCTATCTCACGGAGAATATATTCAAGCAGTTCTTCGGGCTCGGGCATACGTCCGTCGCCGCTGTCGCCGTTTGCAAGCATACCCGACTGCGGCTCAACGATTTCGTAGCCGTAGCGGCGGAGCTTTTCGATATTCTCCTGTACAATGGGATTGTGATACATATTATGGTTCATAGCCGGGGAAATCAGCTTTTTGCACGGACAAGCCATAACGGTTGTCGTCAGCATATCGTCGGCGATACCGTTTGCAATCTTTCCGATAACGTTTGCCGAGGCGGGGGCAATCATCACGATATCCGCCTGTTTTGCCAGCGCAACGTGCTCCACGGAGTACTGAAAATTACGGTCGAACGTGTCAATCAGGCACTTGTTCTGCGAGAGCGTTTCAAGGGTTATGGGATTTATAAAGTTCGTTGCGTTTTCAGTCATAAGCACGTGAACGTTGCAGCGCAGTTTTTTCAGCATTCTCGCAAGCGTAGCGATTTTGTACGCCGCAATACTTCCCGTAACGCCGAGAACAACGGTTTTTCCATTAAGCATTGTAAATCTCCTAACTATCCTTACTATTCTGAAAAGAAACCGCTGAAAAAAGTCCCAGCGGTTTCCGAATGTCAACTAATCAAGCCTTTTCGGCTTCTTTTTTTGCCTTAACGGGCGGAATTATCAGCTTCGCCTTTATCAGCGCCGAGCCTACGCCGCCGGTAACGATAGTAGTAGCAATCATCTCAACCACTGCGTTCACGCCGACAAACAGGCAGATGAACAGGAACACATTTGTTGTGCCCTTTGCTTCCATAAGTCCCTTTACGTAGTCGGTGTTGCCGAACAGCAGTACAAGCGAGCCCATAAACAGAATGGTGTTAAACAGTGCAGTGCAGAATCCCGTCAGAGCACACGCAAAGTACGGGTTAGTCTTACGGCTTACACCTCTGAAAATCAGACCTACAAGGAATCCGTCAAGCAGACGAGGGATAAATCTCTGCACGAACGCAAGAAACGGGTTAATCCCCACAAGCACAGCGCCCATTCCGCTGGGAACGCCTATTCCGAAGCACTGCAAGAAGCTGAGTATTCCGAAGATACCGCCTGCAATTGCGCCTCCCACAGGACCCATCGACACTGCCGCAATCGCAACAGGGATAACATTGAGTGTGATAACCAGCGGCCCTATCGGAATAGAACCAATCGGGGTTACGGCGAATACAATAAGTAAAGCCGTGATGATTGACATAAGTACTATGTCTTTTGTTTTGATTTTCTTCATAAAAACCTCCTGTTATTATTCCCTATTCCTGCCCTGTGCAGTTTCGGGATACAATACATCTGCAATACTATATAAATATAAGGTTACTCAGCCTGCTTAAAAGCCTTCGGGGACAACTCTCCGCAAATCCGTCCGCTCTCAGCCTGGGTAGCGGCGGCATTCTGTGAAATTCGTCAGTCATTACGAAAACCTGTCAAGCAGAACAACGCTCTGTGTCATCTTCTCCTCAACGGGGGAGATAGCACATTCAGATATAAATATAATACTGCTTTAATATTATAACACGTCATACCAAAAAAATCAAGTGGTTTGTAAATTATGCACGGAAAAACAGCTGTTGTCGGAAGAGAATTCCCACTTGACAAAATTGCAAATTACTTGTATAATATATAAGTACGCCTCCTTAGTTAAATGGATATAACAAACCCCTCCTAAGGGTTAGTTGTGAGTTCGATTCTCGCAGGGGGTGCCACAACAGTATAACCGCCCCACAATCCGTAGGGCGGCTTTCTCGTATCTGCACCTTTTTTCTGTTCTGCTGTATAGCAGAACAGCCCCCGATTTTCGGGGGCTGAGTAGCATCATAGCTATTTATTGTTTTGAAAAGAAGCTGTGCAGATGGGAATAACCCCTGAAAATATAGCAATGCTAAATCAGATTTGCTTGCATACCTCCAGCGCTCTTTCAATCGCCTGATCCATATTGTAGTATTTGAAATCGCCGAGTCTGCCGCATATATGCAGATTAGGAATCTTATCCAGCTCAGAACGATATTTTTCATACAAAGCCTGGCTTGCTTCAGTAGGAATAGGATAATAAGGTTCAGTTTTTCCGGCTTCGTATGGCTGCGGATATTCAACTGCAATTACTGTTCTTCCGTTTGTTTTCTGAGGGGGCAATTTTGCGTATTCAGTGATACGTGTATAACCCTCCGCCTGAGGATAAGCTACGACTGCGGCTGATTGATAGCTATCTGTATTTTCCACCTTATATTCAAATCTAAGGGAACGATATGGCAATACCCCATACTTACAATCAAGCAATTCATCAACTGCACCCGTATAAAAGACAATTGTATCC
>JAZQBH010000070.1:0-4021 GCA_045545655.1 Oscillospiraceae bacterium | reverse complement strand
ATTTCAGTACCCATACTGCTGACACAACCTGACTTATTACCGTTGCAATAGCCGCTCCCGCTACGCCCATATCAAGCACAAAGATGAATAATGGGTCAAGCAGAAGATTTAATCCTGCACCTATTGTCGTTGTGAGCATTCCCGTTTTCGGAAATCCCTGTGCGTTGATAAAGCCGTTTAATCCCGTGGAGAGCATAAGAAACGGAGTGCCGAACAGATATATTTTCAAGTACTCGTCTGCGTAGAAATAAGTATCATCACTTGCGCCAAACAGGTACAACACAGGCTTTCGGAAGATAAAGCAGACAGCCAGCATTACAACCGAACAACCCAGAAGCAATGAAAAGGTATTTCCAAGGATTTTTTCAGCTTTTTCTTCCTCTTTTGCGCCTCTTGCAATCGAAAACAACGGCGTGCCGCCCATAGCAAACAGATTTGTAAAAGCGGCAACAAGCGTTGTAATCGGAAAAGCTAAGCCTACTCCTGTAAGAGCAAGGCTGTCCGTCTGCGGAAGATGACCTATATACACACGGTCAACCACATTATACAAAAGCTGAGAAAGCTGTGCCAGCACAAGCGGAATTGCCTGTGCTACAATATTTTTCCACACCTTTCCCTGTGAGAAATCTCTTGTCATTTTCTTCTGCCGTTCTTCTTTCGTGTGTTCTTTGCCGATGTTTTGCGTGAAGTGGCTGACGGAGCAGATTTCACCTCTGGCTGAGGAGGGGTGATTTTCTCTGTCTGCCCTGCAGGCGCGTTCTGCCCTGCCGCCGCTGGAACAGTGCCCTCTAGCAGTGCTTTCTCCTCACGCTTTTTGTAAATATTCTCACGGACAAGCGAATAAATCGTAGCCGCTATCGGCACTCCTACAAGCATACCAACAATGCCGCCAAGTCCGCCGCCAACGGTTACCGCTGCAAGCACCCATATTGCTGGCAGACCAACCTTGTCGCCGACAATCTTCGGGTAAATCAGGTTGCCCTCCAGCTGCTGAAGTATCAGAATGAAAATCAGGAAAATCAGTGCCTTGATGGGGCTTTCAGTAAGCACGAGAAATGCACCTACGCCAGCACCGATATACGCTCCCACAACGGGAATAAGCGCTGTAAAGCCTACAAGTACACCGATTGTAGCCGCATATGGCAGACGCATAATAAGCATACCCAGTGTACAGAGCACTCCAAGCAGACAGGCGTCTGTCATCTGACCTACTATATAGCTGTTGAAACAGCGGTTCGAAACGGTAAAGAAGTGAAGAAGTCTGCTGTTCCATTTCGGCGATATATAATGCTCCATAAGCTCAAGCGAGTGTGAGCGGAGCTTTTCCTTGCCAGCGAGAATATAGATAGCAAAAATTAAACCAATAACAAAGGTTGTAATAACGCTTACAACAGAGGAAATTGCATCTGTAACGGTAGACGCAATTTTACTTCCGCCTTCTTTTAATACATCAAGCATTTTTACAATAGTTTCGCTCCAGTTGATATCCTGAAGTGTTTGAACAAAGTTCTCAGGGATAAGCGACATCAGCTTTTCGTTTGAAAGCACGGTTTCAATCGCCGCAGGTACTTTTGCAATAATCAGCTGAACCGCCTTGCCAAGCTCGGGGATTATCAAAGCAATTATAAGAGTTATTATTGCAAATACCGACAGCAGTGCCAGTATTAAACAAACGGGTCTGCGGCTTTTAATGAGGAATTTTGCCTTTGCTTTAGGGAAATAAATCTTCTCATACATACGCAGAACGATATTTATGAGATAAGCAATTACAAGTCCTGTTATAAGCGGAGACACTGCACTGATAATAACGGACAGCTTAAGTCCCTGCTGGAAAAGCTGAACTACCATCAGCACCACAAGTGCAACCGCACCGATTTTTATATAAGTTTTCGTTGAATTCATATTATCCTCACTTTATTCCAAGCAGTCGCTTGGCGTTAAGTCCAAGTATATTTCTGCGTTCTTCGTCAGTATACTGCGTATTCAGCAGAATTTCACCGATATACATTGCAGGCGAGCATATCGGAAAATCAGAGCCGAACAAAAACCGCTCAGAGCCGAACAAATCAAGTCCGTGGCGGAGCGTGCCCATTCTGAAAAGTCCTGTTCCTGACAAATCAAGGTGATAATTACTGCTGATTTTCATTCTTTCAAAATGACGAAGAGGATTAGTGCCGTCGCCCGGGTGCGCCGCAACAAACATAACCTCGGGGTGTCTGCGTACCATTTCATCTATAATGTCGTTTTCAGCGGCACTGGCATTTGCCATAGTATGGAAATTTACGACCATATTATACATACGTGCAGTATCTAGAATTTCGTCAAACTCTTTTGTGGTATAGTCTGTTGGCTGGCCTGCGGGCGACCAGTCGTCCATATACGGCACAAGCTCTCCGATAAGGCGGACGCCCAGCTTTGCCATACGCTCTATCTCCTCGCACGACTCACGGACATAGCCTGGGTGAACGTGAAACCCGGGAATATAAAAGCCCTCGTATTTTTCGGCAAGCTGAAGGGCGGTGTTGTTGGATATAACAAGTCTGTCCCACACGGAAGTGCCCTCATGGAAGGTTTTTTTTGAATTGAGCACCGAGCCACAGATATGCTTTATTCCAAGGCTTTTCAGGTAAATGGGTGTATTTTCTATCGACATATCGCAGTATTCAATATGTCGGCATATATTTTCGGCATTTTCTGTAAACGGGTGCGTGTGAAAATCTATTATCTCAAAATCCATTGTATTTCCTCCAATAACCAATTATATAATATGATACACCCTTTTTAAATATTTGTCAAGTGAAAGGGTTGAAATTTATGATAAAATGTGGTAAAATAAATTGATAAAGGATTAACGCTGCAGATTTGCCTGAAACGGAAGTGATTATTTTGATTAGCTGCTACACCAACACCAACAGAAAGCTGAAAAAGATTGACGACATTCAGCCTGACTGCTGGATTTACGTAACCAATCCCGATGAAACAGAAATATCTCAGCTTGAAGAGGATTTGCATATTGACCGTGACTATATCCGTGCCGCACTCGACGAAGAAGAGCCTTCACGTATTGAAAGCGACGACGGCACTACTCTCATAATTCTCGACTACCCTATCGCCGAAGAACACGGCGACAGCGAGAAAAAAACCATAACCTACTACACAACCCCTATGGCTATCATTATTACAGCGAAAAACGTTATCACTGTAAGCGCCAAGGAAAACGTTGTGCTTGAAGAGCTTGCAAAGGGAATGGTTAAGGACGTCCGACCTAATCTGAAAACTCAGTTCGTGTTTACCATTCTCCTGCGTATTGCCGCTAGATATCTGCAGTATCTCAGACAGATTGACAAAATTTCAAACTACGTTGAAGGTCAGATGTATCGTTCAATGAAAAATCAGGGACTTCTACAGTTGCTTGATTTGGAGAAATCACTGGTTTACTTCTCAACCTCGCTGAAAACAAGCCAGTCTGTGCTTGACAAGCTGATGCGCGGCAAGTATCTGAAGCTGTATGAAGAGGACGAGGACCTGCTTGACGACGTAATCATCGAGGTGCGTCAGGCAATTGAGATGACCAACATCTATTCAAATATTCTCAGCGGAACAATGGATACATTCGCATCTATGATTTCCAACAACCTCAACATCATAATGAAGCGTATGACGACAATCACCATCATTATGACCGTGCCGACGATTGTTTTCAGCTTTTACGGAATGAATTTAGGCGTGAACGCAGGCAGTCTGCCGCTTGCAAATATATGGTTTCCTATTGCACTGAGCGTTCTGCTTTCTGCAATTGTGGGGGTTATGATAACGCTGGTTCAGAAATTCAAGTAAAAATTAACCGCCGTGCGATATATGAAGTAGCCATATAGAAGTATTAAAAGCCACTTTTAATGAAATGTCAAAAGTGGCTTTCCGTTTATTTGCGACATTGACTTTATGTGAATACTTTGTTATAATTAACTCAACATCAATTAATACTTTAAAAATATATGTTATAGGAAAGGTGTAAATGAAA
>JAZQBH010000069.1:0-5063 GCA_045545655.1 Oscillospiraceae bacterium | reverse complement strand
CACAGAACGACATGGCTACGATCCGACTTGAAAAGCTTTATTCTTCTACAAGCCCGTTTACAATACACTTTGCAAATTGTTTGCAAAATCTTTTGTCGAAAACTTCTTCTAATGCGTCTGAAATAATCTTTACAGCTTTCTTTTCATCTCGTTTGCTGATTGCCGCCATAGGTAACAGCAACAGAAAAATTCTATTGTCTTTTCTGAGTTCCATATATTTCAGCAAATCGCAGAACGGAAAAACCTGAATGCTGTATTCACCGCCTGTACAGCCTATCTGTTTGTCGTTTACATAAAAGACCGTATCGCCAGGGTGAAATTCAATTTTCAATGTCTGGGTTTCTGTCAGGGGACATACAAGTGTTTCGGGGTCGTCAATGTAACCGTCCGATTCCTCCAAAACGCCATCATAGTATTTCGTGAAATCAGTCCACCAATTTATATCAGTGACAATAGAATCATTTTCTTCAATCATCTCGCACAGACCTTCATCTGCTTCAATATCCAGCGAGGTAGGAAAAGAAGTCGTTATAAAATTCGTCCAGAAATCCTTATTTGAGAATTTCACATCATCTAATGTCAGCATATTTCCTCCTGAATAGGTTTGTCATCTCGTTTGCAGTTTTCTAAAATGTTGTTCTCTACAACACTTTCTTCGTCCAGCTTAATATTTTCAAAAATTGTATTGTTGAACTTGTTTTCTAAAACAGCCGCTTGAAGATTTACATTACGAAATGCACTATCTGAAAACTTTACATTCAATATCATATTCATTTTTGCTTTTAAATCAGTTCCCTGTGAGCTGATAACACTTCCGCCCAATACAGATAAATCAGCTTGAATATTAATGTTATTGAAATTGCAATTCTCGAAAGTGCAGCCTGCTATTTCCGATTGTGAGTCATATCCTTTGAAATCGAAATTCTCAACGGTACAGTTCTTAAGACTGCTATCCATTATTGTAAGCAGTACATTTTCAAGTTTCCCGCTGAAAATTGAGCCTTCAAATTCGCATTCCTCAAACTCAATCCATTCAATTCTATTATCTGTGAATTGTACATTTTCAAATTTGCAGTTACAGAATGTTATTCTTGAACATTCTATATTGCTT
The DNA here is from genome assembly GCA_045545655.1 of Oscillospiraceae bacterium. Classification (GTDB taxonomy): domain Bacteria; phylum Bacillota; class Clostridia; order Oscillospirales; family Ruminococcaceae; genus CAG-115. Next base: position 3,952 of record JAZQBH010000069.1, on the reverse strand, counting down.
AATGCGATGCTTTGAAATATCTGTTCCTCAATATCACAGCAATCGCTACTTCTGAGTTCTGCCAATATATCTTCTTTAGTCATTTTTATTCCTCGCTATTATCGATGATTTATCCAATTGTCGCTGTGGGTTTCGGTGTACGTCAATGGGTTTGGAGAAAATTTTCCGTTTCGCTCCTCCAGAACAGGGTGTTTTCCGCCTGACACATAGTTGATAAATGAATAATCTGTTTCACCGTCTTTGTTTTCTGAGTACGTTTCGTGGATTATCTGATTTCCGTTTACCATATACTCTTCAACAACACGATTTTCCTCATAGACTGTAACGTAAGTGTATGTCGGATAAAAACCGCCGTCATCAGAATAGGGGAACAGATACCGCACATTTCCCGACCAATACGCCTGAAACAGACAGGCAAGCCGACCCTTGTTGTAACACTCAATCTGAATTAACTCGTTATTATCGTCCTTGATATATCTGAGATAGTCTTTCGTTGTTGAACGCAGTTTATCAGTTTCTTTTAAACCCTTTTCATCTTTGATAAGTTTTTCACTCAGACCTTGTTTGAAGCCTACAAATGAAATTTTCTTTGTCGGCATATAAGAAAAATTATACTGCGTAATATCATATTCCTGATACTCTACAGTTTTACGTAGTCTGTTTGTTTCTGCGATCAAGTTATCGAGATAGCTGAATTCTGTCATATTTTTAATTCTCCGTTAAACTATTGCTTCTGAATACTGATTATACCACAGTTACCAGAGATTGTCAATAAAATAAATTTATGTATTTATTAAGTGAAAAGTATTAAAAATATGCAAAAAGCTATTGACATTCGCTTTGTTCATTGGTATAATATAAGTGAAAATACACGTTGCGTTGTATGTGTATATCTGAAATACTTATGAAAACAAGCAGTTTCTGGAGGTACTGAAAATGACTATTGATGAAAAACTTGATATCATTCTGAACAGACGGAAGATCAAGCGAGTAGAGTTTGCTGAAAGCGTTGGTATTACTTACCGTGCGTTTGCTTACTATATGAGCGGCACACGTAAGCCAAGACACGGCATTCTTGAAAGAATTGCAAAAAAGCTTGATGTTTCTACTGAATTTCTGCTTGATGATAACCAGACCATAGAACTTACAAAAGAGGAAGAGCTTTTCAGAAAGATGGCAAAAAGAGGCGTTGACACATCTGAGGCGGAAAGATTTTTGTCAAAGTCGAGAGGTTTGTTTGCAGGAAATGCACTCAGCGATGATGATAAAGCCAACCTTATGCGCTGTCTTGCTGAGATTTATGAGGACTCCAGAAATAACGGTAACAAGTAATGCGGCGTATTATTGAAGCCTCGGAAAAAGTGCTCGAGGAGTTCGGGGCAAACGATATATTCAGTATAGCGGAAAACTCAGGTGCTAAAGTGTGGTTTCGTCCGTTAGGCGGATTGAAGGGTTTCTACATTTTTGAGAACGATTGCCGCTATATTGTAATAAATGATGAACTTGACGATGTCACCAAGACGGTAGTGTGCGCTCACGAGCTTGGTCACGATGTTCTTCACAAGGATTTTTCCGAAGGCGGTATACGGGAATCTACACTTTTTTTGTCAAATAACAAAACCGAACGGGAAGCAAATTTGTTTGCCGCTAATATTCTTGTGTCTGATTCAGATATACTGGAAGAATTAACATATCACAACGATATCAGTTCTGTTGCCGCAAATATCGGTTATCCTATTGAAATAATTGAATACAAACTTGAAATAATGAATTATAAGGGTTACAACTTCAATTTTAACAGTGCAAGAAGTGACTTTTTAAAATAACTATGGGAGAATTGTATTTTGAATATTAAAGAAACATTGAAAAGTCTGTGTGAAGCAACAGGCGTTTCGGGCGACGAGTATGAAGCATCTGCGAAAGCTGCTGAACTGCTCAGGGAATATACAGATGACGTTACAATCGACGATTTCGGAAATGTCATTGGCGTGCTGAAATCCTCAAAGGAAAATGCAAAAACGCTTATGCTTGATGCTCATATTGACTCTGTTGGGCTGATTGTTACGTATATTGAGGATAATGGTTTTCTGCGTGTCGGAGCGTGCGGTTCTCCTGATACGAGAACATTGCTTGCTCAGTCGGTTACCGTTCACGGTAAAGAAAAGTTGCAGGGAGTTGTTGCAACTCTTCCGCCGCACGTTAAAAAAGGCGGTGAAGTCCCTGAAATCGGCGATATTTCTATTGATATCGGACTTGGAAAGGCAGAAGCTGAAAAACTGATTTCATTAGGCGACAGGGTTACTGTAAATTCTGAATTTACAGAGCTTTGCGGTGATATGGTAAGTGCTGCCGCAATTGACGACAGAGGCGGAATTTGTGCTATTCTTACAGCACTGGATATGTTGAAAGGAAGTTCTTTGCCGTATAATGTTGTAGTTTCTTTCTCCGTTCAGGAGGAAGTGGGTGAGCGTGGTGCAAAACAGACTGCTTTCAGAATAGAGCCTGATGAAGCTATTGAAGTTGACGTTTCCTTTGGAAATACACCCGATTCAGACGCTCACGAAACCGTTGTAACAGGCAGCGGCGTTATGATAGGTTTTTCTGCAGGTCTTGACAAGAATATGTCTAACAGAATGCGTAATATCGCAAAGAGTCAGAATATTCCGTTCACCTGTGAGATAATGCCGTCTTCGACTGGCACAAATGCTGACGCTATTGGTGTGAGCGGTGTAGGCGTAAAGTGCAGTACGCTCTCTTTTCCTATACGCTATATGCACACCTCGATAGAATGTGTTAAGATAAGCGATATAGAAGCAACTGCACATCTGATTTGTGCGTATATCAGGGGAGGTGAAGCTGATGCTTGAGCGGCTCAGAACATTGTGTCAGCTGAATGGTTCATCAGGGGATGAAGCAAGGGTCAGCGAATATATAATGAATAATATTACTCCCGATGAAATGCACACTGATAACCTCGGAAATATTATCGTTTTTAAGAAGGGTAAGAAAACTCCTGTAAAAAAGATTATGTTTGCTGCACATATCGATGAAGTCGGCTTTATGATAACTGATATAACATCTGAGGGTTTTCTGCGTTTCGGTGCTGTCGGCGGAATTAACCCCGAGGTAGTAATCGGACGTGCAGTGTGCCTTGAAAGCGGTGCAATGGGTGTTATCGGAACAAAGGCTATTCATCATCAGTCTGCCGACGAAAGAAAGAAATTTCCGGCAATAGACAATCTGTATATAGATATAGGTGCAAGTTCAGCCGAGGAAGCTGAAAAGCTTGCACCAAGGGGCAGTTATGCGTATTTTAATTCTGATTTCTTTGAATTCGGAGATGGATATGTTAAAGGCAAGGCTATCGACGACAGAGCGGGCTGCCTTATTATGATGGATATGATTAACGGCACTCCTGAATATGATGCCTGGTATGTATTTACAGTTCAGGAAGAAATTGGAACAAGAGGTGCGAAAGCGGCAGTAAACTCGGTAAATCCTGATATTGCAATTGTACTCGAAACAACAACCTCTTGTGATATAGCAGGTGTATCAGGTGCAAAGAAGGTCTGCGAGTTGGGCAAGGGTGCAGTCGTTTCGTATATGGACCGCTCTACAATCTATGACAGAAAGCTGTATAAGCTTGCTTTTGATATAGCTGAGCAGAATGGTATTCCAGTACAGACGAAAACGGTTATCGCCGGCGGAAACGATTCGGGCGCTATTCACGTTGGCAGCGGCGGAGTGCGTACCTGTGCGATTTCGGTACCTTGCAGATATCTCCATTCGCCGTCTTGCGTGATTAAAAAGAGCGACTACGAGGCGGTGAAGGCACTTGCAGAAAAAATGCTCTCTGCCGTAGCAGAACTGTAAGCAACATCAGAAGTATGATAAAACGGATATATTCAATAGAGAAATTACCTGCAAACGGGATTGAAGCACAAAAAATCAG
>JAZQBH010000068.1:0-7231 GCA_045545655.1 Oscillospiraceae bacterium | reverse complement strand
GGTATAGTCCAATGTGATACATTATAATGAATTACATTAAAATTGAATATATATGAAAGCCCTCGTCGCCTGACGGGGGCTTTTTGGCTGGCGAGAAAGCGCCATCTGCGTCGTCAGGCGGGGTACGACAGGCACAAAGCCTAGTCGCACCTCACCTTCCTCGCATCTGACACTTTCACCTAGTCATCGCTTTATTGGACGGCATCCGTGCCGTCCCTTTGGCGATGGCTTTGAGACTTCCTGTCTCGCCAGCCTGATGAAGTACCTTCGTTTTTAGATAGTATTTGTTCGCAAAACAAAAAACGCAGTCTGCTGACTGCGTTTCTGTGTTTTCAGTTAAATTATACGGCTCTCTGAACCAGTCCCGAGCGGAGGCAACGGGAGCAAACGTTTACTCTGCAAGGAGTTCCGTCAACGATAGCCTTAACCTTCTTAACGTTCGGCTTGAAGGTTCTGTTGGAACGTCTGTGAGAGTGGGATACCTTAATTCCGAAAGCAACAGACTTTCCGCATATTTCACACTTTGCCATTTAAAACACCATCCTTTCCAGAGTCTAGGTTTAATAATCAAATAACAGTAATATTATATCAGAAAACAACTGTAATTGCAAGCACTTTTTTGGGATTTACTGATTTTTCGTGATTTTACACAAAATATCTTTGTAATAATCCTTAAATAAGTACAAATCCAACTTTTTTCTGAACCTTCTGCAGGGTTTTTCTTGACGCTCTGAATGCCTTTTCTGCACCCTTCTTCATACAGTCTTCAATGTATGCCTTATCGGAGATAATTCGCTTGTATTCCTCCTGAAGGGGGGCGAGCTTGTCCGCAACAGCCTCTCCGACAGCCAGCTTGAAGTCGCCGTAGCCCTTGCCCTTGAACTCAGCCTCGATTTCCTCGAAGGTTTTGCCTGTAACGCCGCCGTAGATGGACATAAGGTTGATGATGCCGTCCTTGCCCTCACGTGCGCATACTTCGGTTTCACTGTCGGTAACGGCACGCTTGAACTTGCGGACGATTGTATCTCTGTCGTCAAGAATCCAGACGGAAGCATTTGCGTTTTCATCGGATTTGGACATCTTCTTTGTAGGCTCCTGCAGTGACATTACCTTTGCGGTAGCCTTTGTGATATAACCCTCAGGCATAGTGAACACATCGCCGTGAACGCCGTTGAAACGCTGAACAATGTTTCTTGCAAGCTCAAGGTGCTGCATCTGGTCTACGCCGACAGGAACGAGGTCTGCCTGATACAGCAGAATATCCGCCGCCAACAGCACGGGGTAGGTGAACAGACCGGCGTTGATGTTGTCGGGGTGCTTCTGCGACTTGTCCTTGAACTGAGTCATTCTTGACAGCTCACCGAACTGTGTGTAGCACGACAAAATCCACGAAAGCTCGGAGTGGTTGGGGTTGTGTCCCTGTACGAAAAGCGTGGACTTTTCGGGGTCAAGACCTGCGGCGATAAGCAGAGCGTAGCTCTCCTTAATCTGCGCACGAAGCTTTGCAGGGTCCTGTCTTACAGTGATGGAGTGCAGGTCAGCTATTCCGAAAAAGCAGTTGTAGTCGTTCTGCAATCTGACCCAGTTCTGCATTGCTCCGAGGTAATTTCCCAGGTGCGGAGTATTTGTAGGCTGAATAAGGCTCAGCATAACCTTCTTCTGTTCTTCCATAGTATATCCTTTCAAATTTGAATAGTGTTAAATCAGAATTTCCTTTGCGCACTTTCCAAGAATTTCACAGCCCTTGATAATCTGCTCATCGGTAGGGGTTGAGAAGTTAAGTCGGAACGAGTGCGATTTCTTGCTTTCGTCTGCGCAGAATGCGTTTCCTGGCACAACCGCAACCTTGCGGTTTACAGCCTCAACGCAGAATTTGTTCATATCAAATTTCTCGGGCATAGTCGCCCAGATAAACAGACCGCCCTCAGGTTTTGAATATGTGATGAAATCAGGCATATTCTGTTCAAGGCATTCTGCCATAAGCTGGTATTTCTTGCGATAGATTGCCTGAAGTTTTTCAAGGTGGGCGTTGAAATCCACAGTTTCAAGGAACTGGTATGTCACCATCTGCGCCCATATATTTGTGTGGACTGTGCAGGTCTGTATTCCCACAACTGCCTTTGAAAGGCAGTCTGACGCTCCGCAGAGGTAGCCTACACGCAAGCCTGGGGCAAGCGTTTTCGAGAATGTGCCCGCATACAGCACAGCTCCGCTTTCGTCAAGCTCCTTGTAGCAGGGCACGGGCGAGCCTGAAAAACGCAGGTCGCCGTAGGGGTTGTCCTCAAGTATGTAGACGGAATGCTGCTGAGCAAGCTTCAGAATGGCCTGTCTGCGTTCGAGCGTGGTTGTGTTTCCAGTGGGGTTCTGGAAGTTCGGGATTGTGTAGATAAACCGCACATTCTTCTCGGAATTGAGTATCTCCTCAAGCTTTTCGGGGAGAATGCCGTTCTCGTCAGTGGGAACGCCCACAAGCTTTACTCCGTAGCTTCTGAATGCGTTCAGCGAGCCGATAAAGCTGGGGTCTTCGCACAGGATAACGTCGCCCTCGTTGCAGAGGATTTTTGCAGTAACCTCAATCGCCTGCTGTGCGCCTGCGGTGACAAGCACCATATCGCCGTCTGCGAACATTTTCTTCGCACGCAGGTCGTTTTCAAGTCGCTTTCTTAAGGGAGCGTAGCCCTCCGTTACGGAATACTGCAATGCGCCGATAGGCTCTTTTGCAAAGATATCTGCTGAAATCTTTGCGATAGTGTCAACAGGGAATGCCTCGGGCGCAGGATTGCCTGCGGCAAAGCTGATAACCTCGGGGTCTGCGGTAAATTTCAGTATCTCACGGATTGCCGACGGTGCAAGCGAGGATACTTTATCAGAAAATGGCTGAAGCATAGTGTTTCCTCCGTGTAAAAAGTCATATAATACATATAATAATGTATAATCACGGTCTGCAGATAAAACAGCTCAGACCGGAAGAAATCTGTTGTTATTACAATAACACAAATTCATTATATCACTTTTTTTCCGTTTTGTAAAGAGTGTTTGACAAATAAATGCAATTGTGGTATAATAAAAATGACTATTGTTCTGATAGAATATTAAATTACAACCCGTATAATCCGTTTTGAAAAAAATACCGATATACACAAAATTTATGAAACTTTTTTGTGAGTTCGGTTGACTACAGTGTTGCAAGGGCTTTTCAAAGCTGCTGCACGGACTTTGATGTCCAAGCTTTCCTAATTGTGCCTGTAGTCAGGGCTTGTGTGCTGGCAGAGAAGGCAGAATCAGAGCGTCCGGACAAAGTTGTGGCAAAGGCTCAGACAGAGTTCGGACGGAGCTTTGGTTCAATTGCACAGTTGTACAGCGACAGACTGCTTCGGCAAAACGGCGGGTTTGACGTTAAAAGCGAGGTGAAACAGCGTTGGGAAAACCCGAAATTGATTTATATTTCAATGACGCTTACGTCAGAACATTTAACGCCGTTTCACGTTATGTTGCCACGCACGCATCACGCTTTCAGGACAGCGAGGATATTATCCAGAATGTATACGCACGTTTTTACAAGCGTATCAACGAAAAGGGATATGAGGATATCGAGTCGGCTGAGGCGTTTCTCATCAACATCGCAAAGTTTGAGTGCCGCACATTCCTTTCGGGATTTATAAAGCGCAAGGACAAGGTACGTAACCTTTCGGATTTTTCCGAGGAAGAATCTGCGTCGCTTGAGGCTGAGCTTTCCCGTGATGTGCCGCTGCTTGAAGAGGTTATGGCAAACAAAATTCTCGCAAAGCAGATTTTCGACGACATCGTAAACAGCGATGAAACGGTGGGAAAAATCTTCTATCTGCATTTCGTATGCGATATGAAATTAGAGGACGTTGCGAAAAAGCTGGGGCTGAACGTTTCAACGGTAAAAACCAAGCTGTACCGCACAATAGAACGTCAGAAGAAAAAGTTTGATTTGTAACGCATAAGCGTACAACATAGATTATTACAGAATTTAAGAAAGGAGGGTTTCTTGTGGATAAGCGTGAGTTTTATAAAGAACTTATGAGCGAATATTCCTTTGATAAGGAAAAGATCTATGCCAATGCCAAGAAAGGCAAAATGGCAGGACGCAAGCCCCTCCCGATTTATATAGGTATGACTGCCGCAGCTGCAGCAGTTATAGTGGCAGTAAGCGGTGTTACACTTGCTGTTAACGGCAACAACAGTTCGGGTGCAGTTATCTCTCCGAACAGCGGGGTTTCGCTTATGGAGCTTACCCCCGAAGAACGTATCAGAAAGGCTCTTTCAGAGCTTCAGCAGAACGAGAACTCCAATGAAATGTATGATGTGCTGGTAACATTCAAGAGTCCGCTTGCGGCTCCTCAGGCACACGGTGTTCTTGCGAGCAATTCAAATGTTCTTATAAAGATGCTGATTATGGAGGACGACTCCAGAATTACTGATAAGAACGCTGTTGCTGCGGTATTCAACGGCAGTACAGCAAAAATTCGTGGAGCGGTTGTAAACTGCCCCGGATATCAGATGACAGCTATCGACAGCAGCGAGTTTGTTGAGCTTGTTGAAATTCTCTCTGAGGAGGACCTGGCAAGCATTTCAACAATAAAGCCTGTTGAACCCGATAATACATCAAAACCTGTTGACAACGGCAACACAAGCACGGATACACCCGATACCCCTGTTGTGGATATTGATGATGTTCCGCTGGTTGTTGACCCTGACGGCAACGGCGGCGAGAGCACCGGAAACGACACTCCCAGTCAGCCTGAGCAGTCCACTAAGCCTGTTGACCCTGTTAATCCCGACCCCGTTCACCCTGAACAACCTGATACACCTGTTCAGCCTGAAAATCCGACAGTTGCAGTTCCTAAGCTTCCCGAGGGAATTGTTCTTCCTACGGTTGCCGCTGACAAGTTTGCGTATATCACAGACGATATCGGCGCTGAGAGAGCATACTTTATGACAGACAGCGTGTTCTTTGTAAAGACCAAGGACGCACTGCGCCTGTACAAGTGGAACGGCGAGGCTGAAACTCTTGCTGCTGAACAGAAGGCGGCAGATGTGAAGACCTGCTGGATTTCAGAAAACGGCTCACGTATGATGGTTTCGGCTGTTGAAGACGGAGTACGCCGCAAGCTGTACATCATCGACGCTAACAACTGCACAATCAACGATATGAAGGTTGAGGAGATTGCAGGCAATGGTGCAATTCAGTCTGCTCACTACAACGAATCGCTTGATATATTCGCTCTGAGCGTATCGCTTGAGGGAAGCACAGATATCTACACTGCTTCGCTTTCGGGATATCAGCCTGCAAATGCAACTCTCGTTGCGTCGGGTCTTGAAAATGCAACCCTGCTGGCGGCCGCTAACGGCACCGTATACTTCAGCAATATGAGCGGTGTGAATACCACACTGTACAGATATTCCAACGGCAGTGTTACTGAGGTAATCAGGCTTGATGGCGCAAGTGCGGCAGTTGCCAACACTGCGTTCACACACGCAATGGTTATCACAACAAACGGTTCGTTTGTGTTTGACCCTGCGGTTGAAACTCTGATTTCTGTTCAGAGTGAAAAGGCTGTATCGTTCGGTGTTTCGGCGCATAGCTTCTCCTGCAACGGCGGTTATTTCACCGTCAGCGGAGGTCAGCTCAAGCCTACCGATTCGATTTCAGTTATCGCAAAGATTGACTTTATGAGAAGCTTTTCTTCTAAATATGCGGCTGTTATCAGCAACGGCTCAGTGAGAATTGTTCCGTCTGTATACAACAGCAAGGTTATGACTGAGGGTGTTACCTTTGTTCAGCCCGTGGAGAACGCTTCTGCACAGGTAAGAGCGACCGTAAACTCCGCTGTGGGCGTTATCAACGCACTCGCAGACGGCAAGCTTGCTGAAAGCGGAATAAATTCCTCCGACAAGCTTAACGGTGCAATCAACGCTTGCTTTACATCTGCGGCGGCCGACGAGCTTAAAAAGCTCTGCGGAATTACCGATGGCTCGCTTGCCGTTAATTCGGCAAATTTGGCTCAGCTGAATGCCATTACAATAGCAGACACCGTTCTCGCTATGGAGAATGACGCACAGGGTACGCTGTATGTGAAGGCCGGCGCATTCGACGGCAATGCCGCATACACTGCAATCCCCGTAAAGCTTGCCAATGTGGACGGCACTCTGAAGGTTGATTGCGTAATCAAGTAAAAACGAAAATCCACCTTGCCTGACAGCAGACAGGGTGGATTATTTTATTCGGGGCAGGAAAATGGATATATGGATAAAAAGTTGAAAATCGGTATTGCGGCGGCTGTTGCGGCGGCATTGATATGCGTTGCTGTGTGGATTGCTATGAAAACTGCCGTTGTTGAAAACCCTGCGGCGGAGATAATCCTCGACGGAGAGGTTGTCAGAACCCTTCCGCTGTCGGAGGACTGCGAGTTCACCGTCAACTGCGGCGGAGGCTATAACATAGTAACAGTGAAAAACGGCGCTGTCAGCGTAACTGAGGCTGACTGTCCCGATAAGGTGTGCGTGCACACAGGGGCAATTTCAGGCGGAAAAGTGCCGATTGTGTGCCTTCCTCACAAGCTGGAAATCAGAATTGTAAGCAGTTCAGGTGAAATAGACGCACAGCTGTAAGACAAGGGGCTTCTGTTTTACCGACAGAATGGCTTTTTAATGCTATCTTATGAGACTGAATAAAAAATATTCAAAAAAAATTAAAATATTTTTCAAAAAGGTATTGACAAAACGATTGAGTTGTGATATAATGTAATAGTCGTTGAGATACAGCGACAAAATAATGAAAATGCGAGCGTGCTGGAATCGGCAGACAGGCTAGCTTGAGGTGCTAGTGTTGGAGACGACGTGTGGGTCCAAGCCCCGTCGCTCGCACCACAAAACGACTAGGCAGAGCCTAGTCGTTTTCTGCGTTTTGTGCTTGCATTGCCCTGATGGCAATGCACTTTTGCTTCGCAAAAGACCGCACAAATCCGCTGTATACCCCTGTTGAACGAAGGGGCTAAGCCACGATGGGTTCAACAGTATTTTCGTTCAATACAGACATCAACGCCCAAACATAGTTTGGTCGTTTTTTTGTTAAATGGCTGAAAGTGTGGGATTCAAACCGGGACTGCTTTATATAGTCCCCGACGACGAGGTGATATTATCACACCCGATACAACCGTAATTTCTTTTAAAGTGGACAGCGATATTTGCAATACCCTTGAAA
>JAZQBH010000067.1:0-4724 GCA_045545655.1 Oscillospiraceae bacterium | reverse complement strand
ATCTGTACAGTGGTATTAGTATTATGTCTTGGATTTAGTATTTACAACATCCGTTTCAGCATAAATTTCACAACAATTTCTGTTATACTGCAATCGGTGATATCAACAATAGGTTTTATAGCCTTTGGGGAACTGGCGGCTATGTTCAACAGATATCCCTATCCTGCATATTGCATAACAGTTGTAATATCTGCGGTTGTAGCACATTTGCTTACTCCAATGTATGTGGTATTTCCAGCCATAGATTTTGCTCAAAATGACTTTGGGACGACTTTTAATGCAGTTGAGAAAGAGAGTTTGATTTTATATTCTATAGCTCTTGTTGTTTCACTTGTTGCTGGATTTATCATTCACAGAAAAAATCTGACTAAAAATACTATAGTTGATTCAACGGGTGCCTAACTATTTATTTCAAATATTTTCAAGTAAAAATCATTCTATCTCGATTTTTCTCACCACACCCGTCAAAGGGTGTGGTGAACAGATTTTCGGTTTTTTGCTGATAAATATTAAAAAGTTACAAAAGGATTACAATTTGGTTACATTTTTGTAAGAAATATTGATTTTTGAAAAACAAGGCATTATAATGAAAACAGTATTTACCACTAACCAAGTCAAACGGCGAAACCGAAAAAAACACTGTTTACAGTGAAACAGTTGAAGTGGGTTGATTTTTCAACTGCACTTTAACAAAGCAAATCGGGTTAAGCCCGAAAGTTTGCTGTAGTTTTATCCTGCCTTCTTCTGAGGGCGGGATAAGGCTATGGTAAAGCAGACATCAAATTATTCTTTTAAGGAGGAGTTTTTATTATGAAATCTAATTTTACAAAGCGTATTTTGGCGGGTGTAGCAAGTGCCTGTGCTGCAGTTTGTATGACAGTAACATCATCTGCCTCAAATTCAACAATCTCATACACTAAAGATGTTACACAAACAGAGGCGTATTCTGAAGCCTTGGAAGCCCTCAAAAGAGCTGAACAGGAATTTGAAAAGCAGCAAGCATTGGCTGATTTAGAAGAGATGAAAACAAGTCGAATTAGCAGATACAGTGCTTTATCAACAACTGAAGCCAGTACATACAATTCTTCTGCAATAGGAAATAATGCCCCGATAATCGGTGAAATTGAAGCAAGTGAATATTGGAAATCTTTAGAAGCATTGAAACTTGCTGATATGAATTACACTGAAGTTTGTTCTTCTTTAGGAGTTAACAAGACTTACAAAACCATTCTTGATGTCAACAATAACATTCGCTCAAATTCTGTTCAATCATATTCAAACTACAATGATTCTTTAGAGCTTCCAATAAAACAATTTCCTCAGGAACGTAATTATTGGTGCGGATATGCAGCAATACAGAGCCTGCTTGACTACGAAGGCATTGATATGACTCAGGAAGAAATTGCTAATGAAGTATATGACCCTAATAAATCTTGCTTGTGGTACACTATCAACGGAACATCTAGTAGCCAGTATCCCGTACCAAGATTTTTGCAAAAGTATACTGGATTTAGCTATGTTCCATATCCTATAAATCAAGCAGGTGCAAAAGTACTTACAGAAAATGATATCAAGCCTAAAATAATGTCAACATTATCTGACGGATACGGAGTTCTGGCAGTCGGTGAATCATATAGAAAAAACGATAAGTCAAACAGTCTTCTCCCTGGATATCCTTTGGAAAGCAAAACTCATTGGATAGCAATAAATGGTTATAAATCAGATGGCTCAGAAGTATGTATTGCTGACCCGGCTAAGTCTCCGGCTGTATATTGGAGTGGTAGTATCTCTGCTTATTACTCTATACCAACGAAAAAATTGGCTTCATTTGCAACAATGCGTGGAATTATATGGTAATTTGTAAACTTATTTAATTGAAAACAACTTTGTTTCTGTTTATCAAAAAGATAAGCAGAAACAAAGTAAATGTTACTATCATCAAAAACGAAAGGGGTTATGAATATGAACAAACAACTCACAGCGTTACTCACAACTGCACTCCTGCTTACAACACTTACAGGGTGCAACAACAAAAACAGCTCAGCAACCGACAATTCTTCTTTATCCAATTTCGAAACAATGTTTTCAACTACATCAAATTCCGAAGTAGTTTCAGATGATACTTCTTCAAAACCAGTTACATCAAGCGAAGCTTTATCAAGTAAGGCTAAAAACGAAAATTCTGATTTGGCTGATTTAGTAAAAAAAGAATATGACATCAGCCTGCCTGTTGTGAAAGCAAGTGAGGTCTTGGATATAGAAAAGATTGATTTGCCGAAAAAAAAGGGGAAATATTATGTAAACTACAATGAGCTTTTTGATGAGAAAACCTTCCTTGTAACATTGTACGAAGGTGATGGCATTAGCACGGTTACATATTCTGAAAACGGACTCTACAACATAGAGGATAAAACATATCGTGTTCTGAAAAATCTTCCTGACGAAGGGTACTGTGCGTGGAATAGTGACTACATCGTCTATAAAGTTTCTGACGGTGATTTTCTTTCGATACCCGAAGATGAAAGCGTAAAATTATATCTGTATGATATAAAGGCTCAGGAAAGCAAGCTGATTTACACATACTCATTCGACAGAGAGTTTGAAGTTTTCGGCGGTCATTGGAAAAACGGTATTGTACTGAGGGACGGCAAGGTTTACTTTGACGATATGATAATGGATGAAAACTCCAAATTGCAAAATGCATTTCTATTATCGTATGATATAGCAACAGGTAAGCTAGAAAAGCTGGAGGACGACGCACAATTTCCAATTTTCTTTAAAAATTCAATTTTTTACATAAAAAAAGACGTGACAAATGATAAGTTGGATATAGTATCATTGGATAATGATTATGAATTTGAAATGAAAGAAAAAGTAATTAATTTTGCCGCCACCAAAGACAGAATGCTTTCGCTCAATGTGATATCAAACGATGATGTTAATCACGAAACTACTTGGGGAATAAAAAATATGGAAACAGGTGAATGTATACTCAAAACTACAAACACTATTGACCTCCCTCGAGGTGGAAATGATTTTTTTTCTTTTTTTGACCATATGACTGATTACACACCTATTATATATAATACTAAAGACAATATTTTTATTGCTTTTGATGAATTGACAGGAAACGATGTTGTATGGTATTTATATGAAAATGTTGGCGTAGTCCGTGATTACACCGAAGAAAATACAGCATATATGTTCACGCTTAAATAATCAGCTCTGTATGGTACTTACATTAACCAACTCAAACGGCGAAACCGAAAAAGTCACTGTTTACAGTGATACGGTTGAAGTAGGTTGATTTTTCAACTGCACTTTAACAAAACAAATCGGGTTAAGCCCGAAAACTTCTGTAGTTTTATCCTGCCTTCATCGGAAGGCAGGATAAATACAGCAAGAAGAACAAAAAGACATTTTATGGAGGTTTTTATTATTAAAACACAATTTGTTAAAAAGACCATATCAATGGTGATTGGTACACTTTTCGCTTGTCTGTTATGTACAAATGCCTATGCTACACCTAGCAATATGGAAATGGAAAATACTTCAACTATATCACTTATCACAGACGATTTTGACTTCTTCAATAAAGACGAGTGGCGATATGATGATACAATAAAAGCTACTGCAATTCCTATCAATTCTGACATCAACAACAAGTTGACTTCAAATGATGTATTAAACAGTTCGGCACGTAGCACATCAAAGCCAACATCTTTTTGGGATTTAACATCAAAACAATATAACGCTTCGCTGGTACAGGTTTCCTGTATAACCCCACTTTACACTAACTATTATTTTAATTGCAATTCAAAAAGAGAATTGTATGTTAACTACAGTTTGTATTCTAACACGGGTAGGCAGGTAAAATGTACAATTAGGTTGTATGACTTAGATAAAAAGACTTACCTTGACTGGGATACAGATTACTTTAGTAATGTAGATGACCCTGCCTCGACTAAGGGTCCGTTTACTGGTGGTATGTATTTTTATAATATCGATATTGGTACAAGATATGCTATTGCTTTTTTGTCAAACAAACATCCAAGTAGTGCGTCTTGGGATATGCTTCATGGTTCTGCAATAATACATCATTAATTTCGTCAACCCTTTTAATGGCAATCCGATGAATAGAGCGGAGGTAATACGCAAATTATTATTTTATCTATCGGATTATTATACACATTTTTATAGATTTTTTCTTTTTGACAGAGGACAAAATGGTTAATCAAAAAATTAGGCTAAATATTCTTAATTCTGGTCACTTAAAAGTGATAGCGGCAATTATTATGGCTTTAGACCATTTTGCGGCGGCTTTTTTTGCTTTCATTCCGTTGGAAATATACACTTTAATCCGATGCGCAGGCAGAGCCGCCGCACCGCTGTTTTTGTTTCTGGTAAGCGAGGCATTAAAGCATACCTCAGATAAGAAAAAATATTTATTCCGTATGTATTTTTTTAATATCATATACGCATTAAGCTTTATTCCATATTCATATCTGATTGGTTTTTCAAGTATGAATGCTCCGTCAATTCTTTCAACTTATTTTTTCACAATTATTTTGGTCTTAATAATAGACTTCATATTGAAAAAGGGCACAAAAAATAAAATATACGGAATTATTATGCTGATATTGATTGCTGCTGTCGTTCCGATTATTCACGATATTATACTTGAAAATGTTATCACAATTGCGCTGGAAAACACCTCCTTGCAG
>JAZQBH010000066.1:0-1758 GCA_045545655.1 Oscillospiraceae bacterium | reverse complement strand
AGTGAGCGGCAAACCTGTAGAATGCTGACAGAAAACGTCAGTACATAACGGACAAATTTCCCTTCTTGTTACGGCAAGAAGGGGATTTTATTCTGCTATTTTGTGAAAATTTAATGATTTTTCTATAAAACCTATTGATTTTTTCAAACAGGTGTGGTATAATGAAAATAATTTAATAGTGGGGTAGTAGGTATTCTATATTAAATTATTTACAATTTTTTCCTTTATGGGGTGAACGTCAGATGTCGCAAAGCCATAGCGAAGATAAATTCATTTCAGTTGCAATAGATGGGCCTGTCGGTGCAGGAAAAAGCACAATCGCCCGTGCCGCCGCTGAAAAGCTTGGGTTTATCTACTGTGATACAGGCGCACTGTACAGGTCGGTTGGCCTGTTCTGCGTGAGAGATGGCGCAGACCTTGATTTGCCCGACGATATTGTGAAAAGACTGCCGCAGATTAAGCTTGAAATCCATCTGGTAGATGGCGCACAGAGGGTTTTCCTCAATGACGAGGACGTGTCGGACAAGATACGCACACCCGAAATAAGCACTGCCGCAAGCAAGGTGTCAGCTGTTCCTGAGGTGAGGGCGGCACTGCTTGACATTCAGAGAAATATAGCTAAAACGGAAAACGTCATTATGGACGGAAGAGATATCGGCACAGTTGTTCTGCCGAACGCAGATGTGAAGATTTTCCTTACAGCGTCTGCTGAAATCCGTGCTAAAAGACGTTACGACGAGCGTATCGCAAGGGGCGAAAACGTCACCTACGAGGAAACGCTCAAAGATGTGAACGAGCGTGACTGGCGTGATATGCACCGTGAGGCGGCACCGCTTAAAAGAGCGGACGACGCAACGGAAGCAGACACATCAGCGCTTGATTTCAACCAGTCGGTTGAACTGGTCTGCTCGATTATCCGTAAGGCAGTTGACTAAATAGTTAAAGGTATGAACAGCGATGTTGTATGCACTTGCGAGGAACATAGTTTCGTTTGTCTTTCATATTATTTTCAGGATTACGCTGGTGGGTGCGGAGAATATTCCGCAGCAGAAGGGCGGCTTTATAATCGCCTCCAACCACGTTTCCAACTATGACCCGCCTATGGTGGGAATAGTGTTCAAGGGAAAATATGCGTTTATGGCAAAGGAAGAGCTGTTCCGTAACAAGCTTTTTGCGTGGCTTATAACAAAGCTGGGTGCATTTCCTGTAAAGCGTGGCGCAAAGGACCTGTCTACAATCGACACGGCGCTTGAAAGCCTCAACAAGGGAAGAATTTTCGTGATTTTCCCCGAGGGAACACGCTCCAAAACAGGCGAGCTTGGCAAGCCCAAGAGCGGCGTTGCAATAACGGCAATCCGTGCGGCTGTGCCTGTCGTGCCTGTGTTTGTGAAGTACGGCAAGAAGAAGTTCAGACGGAATGTGTGCATTTCGGTGGGAAAGATGATTCCCGCAGAGAGCTTCAAGCTGGATATTACCGATAAACACGAAATCCGCAGAGCCAGCGAGCTGATTATGGGCGAGATTGCTCTGCTGAAGGAAAACGCTCCTGAAATAGTGTGAGCGGATTCGTAACTGATACCAATGATTATTGAGATAGCAAAGAACGCAGGGTTCTGCTTTGGAGTTACACGCGCGGTAACGCTTGCCGAAGAGGCGGCGGAAAAGTACGGCACGGTGTATACGCTCGGCGAGCTTATCCACAACGAGCTTGCGGTAGCAGACCTTGAAAAACAGGGCGTTTATGCGGTGCACAGCCTT
>JAZQBH010000065.1:0-2444 GCA_045545655.1 Oscillospiraceae bacterium | reverse complement strand
TCAAGTCCCTTGTTCATCATCGTGGAGCTGTCAATTGTAATTTTAGCGCCCATACTCCAGTTGGGGTGTTTTAATGCCTGTTCTTTAGTGATGTCTGTCAATTCACTTCTGGTTTTATTGAAAAAAGGTCCACCAGACGCCGTGAGTATGATTTTCGATACTGCATTTCCCTGTGCTCCAAGTAAACACTGGAAAATCGCAGAATGCTCGCTGTCAATCAGTAGCATTTCGGATTTCTTTTCACGGAGTTTTCTCATTACTAGTTCGCCGCCTGTAACAAGTGTTTCCTTGTTTGCAAGCGCTATACTGTTTCCTGCTTCAATCGCAGATAAAGTAGGAAGTAATCCAGCCATACCGACAACTGAATTAACTACTCTGTCACATTCAAGCGAAGCGAACTTGCAAACGCTGTCCATTCCTGTGAGAACTTCTATATCTGTATCAGCAAGCCTTTGTTTGAGGTCACTATAATAGCTTTCGTCTGTTACTGCAACATATAAAGGCCTGAATTCCCTCGCTTGCTGTTCGAGAATATCTACTCTTGTGTTTGCAGACAAAGCCTTTACTTTTATATTATGCTGTCTGCATATATCTAATGTCTGAATGCCAATAGAGCCTGTTGAACCTAAAATGACAATTTCCATAACTTCTCCAATAAATCCTAATAGGGGAAACACTGTTTCCCCCATTAAAGAAATCTCTGATTAACTTACCCCATAAGAGGTGATACAACACTGAAAACAGCATATAGAATAGGAGATACAAACAATACGCTGTCAAAACGGTCAAGCACTCCGCCGTGTCCAGGCATCAGATTTCCAAAATCCTTTACATCATACTGACGTTTAATAACAGACGCAGTTAAATCTCCAAGCACACCCGCTACACAAGCCAGCATTCCAATCGGAATAAGAACAAAATAGTTCATCTTATACTCGTCGGAAACACCTGCTAATCTGAGGATTACCTCATTATACAAAGCAACCTGAATACCAACAACTATTCCGACAGTCAATACGCCGCCAACAAAACCTTCTACTGTTTTCTTAGGGCTTATTTTAGGACAGAGCTTGTGCTTTCCAAGAAAAGTGCCTACAAAGTAAGCACCAGAATCGCCAAACCAAGCGCAGAAAAGCAGATATACTATCATAAATACACCAGGGAAGAATCCTCCCTCAGCGTACCACGGCAAATATCTGACATACATTATACAGCTGAGCGACGCTGGTATAACAACCGCCGCACAACCGCACATTGTAATATGCTCAAACCGAATTTTCTGATGACACAGCAACAAAGTTAACAGCAACAAAAAAATAAATCCGACAAATGACATAACCATAAGATTACGTTTAAAATTGAACTCAACAGATAAATTCATAAATGTAGGAATCAATGCTGAGTAACCAACACAAATTGCTGTCAGAAGTTTATTTTTCTCGCATTTTACAGCGTGGATAAGTTCCCATACGCCAACACTTCCTATAAAAGTAAGAACAGCAGTGTATAAAAACTTATTATCAAAAATCAGAACTGATACACCTATTATAATACCAACAAGTGCAGAAATAATTCTTTTGAGCATTTGTTATACTCCCCCGAATCTGCGGGAACGTGCCGCAAATTCATTTATTGCATATTCAAGGTCTTTTTTTGAAAAATCAGGCCAGAGTACATCCATAAACACAAACTCAGCGTAAGCCGCCTGCCAAATCAGAAAATTAGACAAACGCTGTTCACCGCTAGGTCGGATTACCAAATCCAACTCAGGCATTTCATTAGAGTACAGTGTTGATTCAATCATTTCCTCGGAAATACTGTCTACTGACATACGACCATCAACACAACGCTGTGCAAGTATTTTTGCACTACGAACAAGTTCGGCTCTTCCGCCGTAGTTCAGTGCGATACCTACAATAAACCCTGTGTTTTCCTTGGTACTTTCCATTATGTCGGTAAGCTCAAAACGAATATCATCGTCAAGAGCATCTATATCGCCGAGAATGATTATCCTGATATTTTCCTTTGCAGATTCACGCAGGTCTTTGATGTATCGCCTGAGTAAATCCATAATTCCCTTGACTTCTTCGGGCGGACGTTTCCAGTTTTCTGTTGAGAACGCATAGAATGTAGCACATTCCACACCCAGTTCCCTGCACCAGTTTATGGTTTTCTTGAAAACTGCCGCACCCTGATTATGTCCGAAATTTCTTGGCATTGCCCGTTTCTTTGCCCAACGACCATTGCCATCCATAATAAAACCGATATGGCGAGGTACTAATGAATTACTCATCAGATAGCCATAATTTCCTTGTTCTTTGCTTCGCCGATTTTGTCGATTTCCTCGATAAACTTATCGGTAAGCTTCTGAATGCTCTTATCTGCATCCTTTACATCATCTTCTGTGATTTCATTAGCCTTTTTCTTAGCCTTGATTTTATCCA
>JAZQBH010000064.1:0-1706 GCA_045545655.1 Oscillospiraceae bacterium | reverse complement strand
AGCACTGCATCTCCCTTATTGTTCACCAGAATTGCCACAACAACAATCGCCGCAATCACTGCCACAGGAATTGCACAAATCAGAATTTTAATTGCTGTTGAAAATCCTGTCCACTTTTCCTTGACGACTACCGTCACCTTTTTCAATCGTTCTTTCATTTAAGCAAAAGCCTCCGAAAATAACGTCTGCCGTTATTTTTGTATTTTTTCGTTTCCCCGAAACATTTGATCACACAGGATTATATCTTATACCTGCATATTGATAATCGAGTTGTAAGAAGCAATAACCTCGTTCTTAACGGCAACAAGCAGGTCAACTGCCATATTTGCCTTTTCAATGTTTGCCTGCATTGTTGCAAGATCGTCGATATTGCCGAGCATCAGGTCAATTGCGTCTTTATCAACCTGTGCGTTGGTTTCAACAACGTTGTCATACAAGCCTCTGAATATATCAAGGAACGAAGCCTTGCCGAGGTCGGCTGTGGGAACGGGTTCACCGCTCATAGACGCCATCGGTTTCATAGGTGCAAGCTGTTCAAGCGAGCGATTTGAGTTCACGAGAAGCAGCGTAGTATCAATAGCCATTTTTATTTTCCTTTCATTATCATACAATTACGCAAACCACGCAATCAGTAAAATTCAGCGATTAAATCAACCCTTGCCGATATTCAGTGAAGCCTGGATAATCGACTGCATAGCCTCGTAGATGCTCTTGTTTGCATTGAACATATTGGTAGCCTCAATAGCGTCAGCCTGTTCAACAACAAGGTCAACGTTAGCCTCGTAGACATAACCGTTCTCGTCTGCAAGAGGGTTATCGGGGCTGTACACAGGCTCAGCAGGAGTTTCGTCCTCCACAACACGCTTTGCCTCAACTCCACGGTACTTCGTGTAGTTGTAAATCAGCGGAATATATGTACCCTCTCTCATTCTGCCTGCAAGCACAGACTTGAAGGTTCTGTCTTCGCCGAACACTACCATCTGACGCTTGTATGCGTCCTCAGGTCTGGTAGCTACTGTGTCGGCAGCATTGATGTTCTGTGCGATTATATCCAGTCTGAACCGCTCTGCGGTCATTCCCGAAAGCGGTATATTAAGCGAGCTTAAAAATGCCATTTACCTTTCCTCCCGAATCAAGACCTTACCAGCGCACTTCTCATACGTGTGAAGTTTCCGTTCATCTGATTGATAAGTGCGTCTATCTGGTACTGAACCTTTGCCATTTCAGCCATCTGTGTATCGTGGTCAACATTGTTGCCGTCTGCCTGGTCGTCGGTGTAACGGTCAACCAGAAGAGTCTGGGTAAGATTAAGTTCCTTCTTGATAGTTCCGTTTGCACGGAGCTTATCTCTGAGAATACCGCCGAACTCCAGATAACGGCAGTTATAATTCGGTGTATCCTCGTTTGCGATGTTATAGGATATCAACTGCTGTTTCTGCCAGTTCGCAGCCAGACCTTGTTCTACAATTCTGAATGCGGTGGTATCAAAAAGTGCCATAACATTACCTCTCAATTTAAAATGCTGTTTATTATATCTAAATAGGAATAAACCTCTCAGGGCGCAATTCACCCATAGCTAAAGTTCTCCATAATCTATTTTACCACAACACGGCTGATTTTTCAAGTCTTTTTTCTATAAAATATACAGCTTTTACGATTTACCAACGTAAAATTTTGTTTGTTTTTCCGCATAGTAAAGCGAAAAA
>JAZQBH010000063.1:0-10317 GCA_045545655.1 Oscillospiraceae bacterium | reverse complement strand
GTGCCTGAGCTTATCAATGAGCTTGTAAACTACGACGAAATTCATTCTGTAAAGTAATACATAACGCAGTGCTTTCGGGCACTGCGTTTTTCTATCCATAATCAGCCTGTGTTTCCATAATCTTTGCATTGAATAATGCCCTTTCGTATGGTATACTTATATTATCCCGCAAGGGAAATAAAAAAGGAGGTTATGGACTATGTGTAACATTTTTACTTACTTCTGCGACTTCACCGCAATCTGCGATTTCCTTAAGGGTCTTTGCGGCTGATTTATGACATAAGAAAGGGAGCTTGCTCCCTCAGATGGCAGGGGATAGAGTTTGGGGAGATACCCTGGCGTTAATATTATTTTCTTGCCAGACAAAGGAGCTGTGTCAATCCACAGCCCCTTTATTCTATTTGTATTCTTGTGTAAGCTCGTTCCAGTGATTGAGTGCGGCTTGTGCGATTTTGGGGTCGTACATAATTCCAATGTTCTTCTCAATTTCGGAACGCACTGTTTCAAGGGGCAGAGCCTTTCTGTATGCTCTTGCGGAAGCCATTGCATCAATGGAGTCGCAGACGGCTATAACCCTCGCTCCGAACGGTATTTCTTCGCCTTTTGCCCCGAACGGATAGCCCTTTCCATCCCAACGCTCGTGATGATGAAGTATAATTGTTGATATTCTTGAAAATTGCTCAGATTTTGAAAGTATTTCCGCACCGATTTCGGGGTGTCTGCTCATAAGCTTCCATTCCTCGTCGTCAAGCTTGCCTGGTTTCAGAAGAACACGGTCGGGAACGCCGATTTTCCCGATATCGTGAAGATGTCCTGCGATATGTATTTCCTGAGTTTCCTCGGGGGAAACTTCAAGTACATTGCACAAGTAACACGCCATATCGCTCACCCTTCGGGAGTGTTCGCCTGTGTAGGGGTCACGTGCGTCAAGGGCGGTTGTTATACATTCAACAAGCTCGTGGTATTCGTAATTGAGTTCACATTCACAATTCAATATAATCAATCCTTTCGATGGAATAGCCAAGTCCTGTTATGGTCTGACGCAGAACAAAATCGGAAACAGGCTTTTCAGAAAATACTTCGGTAATGCCTGTTTTATGGCTGCTTTGTGCGATTATCTTCTGTCTGTAGAAGTTGTTGTCTATACGTATGGCGCAGTTTTCGCATTTCATTCCGCTGACTTTAACGGTGTATCTGAACTTGCACTCTGATGTATTGGCATTAGCAGAGAGCCTTTTTTCAATATCTCCGCCTGAACCGCAGCACCCCTGACGCAGCGTTTTAATATATTTTTTTACAGCGAACACGCAAATCACTACAATTGCTATAATAATTACCGCTGTTGCAAGATGTTCCGGCATAATATCAATCCTTTCTGTGTTTATTATAAGTTGAATGACAATCCTGTTTTGCGTTAGCTTAAACTAACTACAATGTTATTATACTCCATAAACTAAAAAATGTCAAGGGGATTTCACAAAGCCTTATGAGTAATTACATATTGAATTTCCATAACAGATATGTTATAATTCAGATATTGAAGAGAATTTGTCAACGGAGGTTTTTATGACTGAATTAACAATAAAATACAACGAACTGACCGCAGAAGAATTTATGACGCTATGGGAAACCGTTTGGGGAAAAGCGCCAACTTATGAGCAGACAAAGCTTGCAATGGAGCATACCCTGTTCCGTGTATCAGTATTTGACGGCGACGAAATAGTTGCAATGGCAAGAATGCTCGGCGATATGGGGCTTGATTACTACATCAAGGACGTTGTGGTAAAACCCGAATATCAGGGCAGAGGGATAGGCAGAATGCTAATCGACGAACTGCTTTCATTTGTCAACAAGAACGGTATAGAGGGAACAAGCATTTTCCTTGAGCTTTGTGCAGAGCCAGACAAAGCGCCCTTTTATGAAAAATTCGGGTTTGACGCAGATAAAGGAATAAGAATGAAGATGATGTATAAAGTCAGATGATAACAACAGACGCACTCATTTTAAGAGTGCGCCTGTTGTTATTTTACATCTGTAACAGTAAGTGTATCGTCGCATACGGTAAAGCTTACCTGATATTTTCCGAATGCCATTGTGTAGATGCGTTCGGGGGAGTTCTGATACTGCGGACGTGGGTCCTGAGAGAGCAGTTCGCATAGTCCGTTCAACTTTTCATCGGGGATAAGTCTTTTCAGATTATCAGGGAAAACCACATTCAGAACGGGCGCTTTGTCCGATAAAGCCCATCCGTTGGAGGCCTCGGGGATACTGTCTGCATAAGGCAGATAAGGCTTGATGTCATAGATTGGCGTGCCGTTGAGGATATCCGCTCCGCTTACGGTGAGGGTGCAGCCGTCTATTTTTTCAATTCTGCACACGCTCAGTCCCAGTGAATTTGGTCTGAACGGAGAGCGTGTCGCAAATACGCCCATTCGCACGTTACCTCCCAATCTCGGCGGTCGTACGGTAGGGGAAAATCTTTTGTATTCCGCCTGTGAAAAGCCCCATATCAGCCATACGTGCGAGAATTCTTCAAGTCCACGGAAAGCGTTCGTGTCGGCGAACTCAGGCAGAAGCGTTATTTTCGTGGGAAGCGAGGTAAGTCCGCATTGACGTGGAATACCAAACTTTTCAGAAAAGTCGTTTTCAGCAAAAGCAATAGGTTCAATATTCATACTCATTCGTGGATTAGTGGATTACCTGTGCATATCATCAAGGATTTTTCTGATTGCACGCTCCACTTCGTCAACCTCCATCTTAAATTCACGTGCTGATACACGGATAGCGCCAGCACCGAGGATAATCAGCTGTTCAGTGCCGTCTGAGGTAGCAACACGCACACGGTTCTCATCACTTAGCTTCTGAGCAGTCTTTTCGATGTACATATCCGCAGTTTCGGCGGTTTTCGTGTACACCACGCTGATGTTGCCATGGGTTTCAATTTCACGATGGTCGCCCTTTACCTTGTATGCATCAAACACAAGGATAAGATTGCACTGACGGAATCCCTGATAGTTGCACAGTATATTGATAAGCCTTGCACGGGCGGCGTCCATATTATCCTTGGCAAGCTGAGCAAGCTCGTCCCACGAGAAGATGATATTGTAGCCGTCTACAAGCAGATACTCAGGGCCGCGCTTAATCGGCTTTGAACGTCCTGAAGACGTTTCCTGGTGCTTGTCACGGCGCATAGAGGTGCGTTCGGGTCGCTTGATTTTGCCGTAGGTGCGCTCGAAGATTTCCATAAGCTCTTTATCCGTTGCGGCACGCTGACGGTATGATGAAATAGCCTGTGCGGTTATGATTTCGTCATCAACGGGTTTCTGCTGCGGCTGAACGTGCATCTTTTCAGATGCCTCGTCCCATTTTACGAGATAACCAGCACCGTGAGTGCAGAATACGCTGTCAGCTGAGTTTTCCACGTCGCTTTCAAAGTTGTATCCGATACTGCTTACCACTTCCTCAGTGTTGTGACACGGAAGATAGCCCTCGGGTCGGCAGCTTAACACGCCCTCGCCTTTAGTATATGCCGCAATTTCACGCTGATAGCCGCGCATTGTGCTGGCAGGGCAGACTCCTTCAAGCACGGATTTGTTGTTCTCTGCCGCCTCTTGAGTGAACTGTGCGCCCATTCGTTCGAGGTCGGTCATAGCTCTGCCTGTGGCGGAGGTAGGAACGGTCAGCCTGAACCGATAGAACGGCTCCAGCAGAACGGACTTCGCTTTTGCAAGTCCCTGTCGCACGGCACGGCAAGCGGCTTGTCTGAAGTCGCCGCCCTCGGTGTGCTTGAGGTGAGCTTTTCCAGCAATAAGCGTGATTTTCACGTCTGTAAGCGGCGAGCCTGTAAGAACGCCGATATGCCGTTTTTCACGCAATGCGGAGATAATCTGGTTCTGCCACTGCTCGTCCAGAGTGCGGCAATCGGTATCGTATTGTATTCCGCTGCCGTGGGGAAGAGGTTCAATTCTGAGATGAGCCTCTGCGTAGTGACGGAGCGGCTCAAAGTGACCGCTGCCGATTATTTCCTCGGCAATAGTTTCACGGTATGAGATACTGCCCTCGCCGAATGACACGTTCAGCCCGAAACGCTCTGCCAGCATATTCTGCAATACTTCAAGCTGAATATCGCCCATTACGGACACGGTAAGCTCGCTGTGCTGTTCAGACCACGAAAACCGCAGTTGAGGGTCTTCGTCCTCCAGCCGCCTGATTTGTGAATAAACCTTTGGAATATCAGTGCCGTCGGGGAGGTTTATCTTGTAAGTGAGAAAAGCCTCAACAATCGGCGTTGGCTTTTCGGGTTGTTCGCCTAACAGCTGACCTGCATATGTGCGTGAAAGCCCTGTAACAGCACACAACTGACCGGAAAAAGCCTCGTCAATCTGCGTAAAGCCAGCACCGTTATATATACGTATCTGAGTAATCTTTTCTTCTGAATTGTCGATAACAGAACGGCTTTTCAGCGAACCGCCCGTGATTTTAAGGTGCGTCAGGCGTTCGCCGTTTTCACCTGTTGAAATCTTGTGGACAATTGCCGCAAAGTTTTCAAACCTGTCTGACGGAGCGGAGTATTTCTCCAGCAGTTCCATCAGCTTGTTGATACCGACTGATTTCAGAGCCGAGCCGAACACAACAGGGAAGACATTCCTGTTGGCAATAGCCTCAAAAATAACGCTGTCGGGGATAGTGCCGTCCTTCAGCAAAGCGTTCATACAGCCCTCGTCGAAGTCGGCTGTGTTATCGGGAAATTCGCTGTATTTCACGAACGCATTGTTCAGTCCGCAAAGCTCTTTCATCAGCATTTCTTCGGATTTATGGGAAATATCCATCTTGTTGACGAAAACAAAAACAGGCACGTTAAAACGTTTCAGCAGTTCCCATAGTGTGCGGGTGTGGCTTTGCACTCCGTCAACACCGCTGATTACAAGCACAGCGCAATCAAGCACGGACAGTGCACGCTCTGCCTCAGCGGAGAAGTCAACGTGACCGGGCGTGTCAAGCAGTGTGTATTCCGCACTGTCTGTTCTCATAACGGCCTGCTTTGAGAAAATGGTGATTCCTCTTTTGCGCTCTATGGGGTTGTTATCAAGAAAGGTATCGCCGTTGTCAACTCTTCCAAGCTTACGGATTTCTCCTGCGTGGTACAGCAATGCCTCGGATAGCGTGGTTTTGCCTGCGTCAACGTGTGCGGCAACACCAACAACAAGTCTTTTCATAGTTTCACCCTGTTTCGTTAAATAAAACAAATCCACCTTGCGTTGTGCGGCAAGGCGGACTTTAACTCTATAAAATTGCCTTTAGTATCTTGTAATGCATACGGAAGCTGTGGCGTAATCCTTACAGTGGGCTACCGATACGCTGAAATCAAGCCCCTCGCGCTGTTCCTGAAGCTTGAGGTTGCCCTCGGTAATCAGCAGTGGTGCACCAAGTCTGTCCCTGAGCAGTGTGATGTCACGTGCGTGGATAAGGCGCATACCTGTGCCAAGTGCTTTTGCTATGGCAATCTTTGCGCAATAGTTCTCTGCAATCATAGCGATGGAAAGTCTGTGCGACACCAGAAATCTTATCTCATCGGCAGAAAAATAATCCGACAGGAATTTTTTGTTCTTGCACGCTTCTCTGATTCTGCTCATTTCAATAATCGCAGTTCCGACACGAATGTTAACTCTGTTCGCCATCATCAATCACCTTTCGGCGAAGAGCGGGAGAAAGTTCCTGCCCAATCGCTTTTTTCATTTTTTTGTCGGGGTTGAAGATCAATTTTACTGTGCCGTAATCCCTGTGTTCACACACAATGTAATGGGCGTCCGTTTCTGTTCCGCTTGTTGCATACACCGTAACTTCCGCGTCCTTTTCAACTGCACAGGGCAGAGCCTCAAAGACGGTTGTTTTCGTTACATCAAGCGTAATCAGTCTTTTGCGCTTGCGTTTACCGATAATTTTATCGATGTCCATTTCGCCGTTGGTGAGTATGTATTCATACTCAACGCCGAATCCTGCGGCAAACCACGCACCAAAGCCTATAATTACCAATCCGCCGATAATCAGCACCCACAAACCTGTCATAAGCGCAAAAATTATTATCAGCGACCCAAGAACAACGCTTGCAGCTAATGTAAGAACTACCTTTGCAGTATCTGCGGCAGTTTTCTGCTTTGCTACAAGCTGTTCGCAATAATTATCCAAACGTTTTCCCTCTTTCGCACATCCGTTTAACGGAATATGTGTTTTATGAAATTGAAATCAACCTCATATGTTTAATAAAATTATAACATATCTGGAATTATAAATCAAGTGGATTTTATCAATTTTTTATAAAAATAATGAAAATTGTTTTCAGAAACTATATTGTTTATAAAAAATGTGTGAATATTTTCTGATTTGTGTTGAAATTTCAGACAGAATTTGTTATAATATAAAGTGTATGTTTTTAACAACGTTATATGATTAGAGGGATTTTTGATATGCCTAATTTTGAAAACAAAAAACGTGTTGTGGTTAAGGTAGGAAGCAGCACTCTTGCTTATCCTACGGGAAGCCTCAACATAAGAAAAAGCAGAGCGCTTGTAGAGGTGCTTGCGGATCTGAAAAACTCAGGCCGTGAGATTGTTTTTGTAACATCGGGCGCACAGGCTGTCGGTGCGGCAAAGGGCGGCTTTGTTGAAAAGCCGAAGGATATTCCGTCAAAGCAGGCGTGTGCCGCAATCGGTCAGAGCGAGCTTATGAAGTTCTACAGCGAGTCGTTCGAGCAGTATAACCACAAGGTAGCACAGCTACTGCTTACACGTGACGTTATCAGCAACTCCACACGCAGAACGAACGTTATCAACACGTTCAACAAGCTGTTTGAACTGTCGGTAATTCCGATTATCAACGCAAACGACGTCGTTTCGATAAAGCAGCTTGACTTCGATGAGAATGACACCCTGTCTGCGATTGTTGCAACGCTGTGCGAGGCTGATTTGCTTGTAATGCTCACTGATGTTGACGGACTGTACACAGGTAATCCGTCTGAAGAGGGTGCAAAGTTTATCCCCGAAGTGGACAAGATTACAAACGAGATTATCTCCTACGCTCAGGGTGCTGGCAGTTCGCTTGGTTCGGGCGGAATGCTCACCAAGATTGAAGCGGCAAAGATTGCAACAGAGGCGGGAATTGACACTGTTATCATCGGCAACCGTGACCCCAAAATGCTTTATGAACTGTTTGAAGGCAACAATGCAAAATGCACCTGGTTCAAGGCAGACAAGGATTGATAAATGAGAGGAATTGTTGAATTATGGAATACATTGAACAACTTGGCGCTAATGCTAAAAAAGCGTCCCCTGTGCTTGCAGATATGCAGACAAGCGCAAAGAACCTTGCTTTATCCTACATAGCAAAGGCGCTCAGAGAAAATGCGGCTATGATTATTGAGGCTAACGCCGCTGACCTTGATAACGCGAAGAAAAACGGTATGAGCGAGGCAATGCAGGACAGACTTACCCTCACCGAGGCTCGTATAGCGGCAATGGCAGAGGGTGTTGAGCAGGTGATTTCGCTTGCTGACCCTATCGGCGAAGTGATAGGCGGCGGTACGCTTATAAACGGCCTCAACGTTGTGCAGAAGCGTGTGCCTATGGGAGTAATCGGTATTATCTTTGAAAGCCGCCCGAATGTTACGGTAGACGCTGCCGCACTGTGCTTCAAGGCAGGAAATGCGGTTATTCTCCGTGGCGGTTCTGACGCAATCAATTCAAATAAGGCGCTTGTTGACCTTATGCGCAAGGCAATTTCCGACGCTGGTGCACCTTCTGACTGCATTCAGCTGGTTGAAAATACCTCTCACGATATAGCAAACGCTATGATGAAGCTGAACAGCTACATTGATTTGCTTATTCCACGTGGCAGCGGAAGACTTATCCGTTCTGTTATTGAAAATGCAACTGTTCCTGTTATTCAGACGGGCGAGGGTAACTGCCACGTTTTCGTGGATGAAAGCGCAAATGTGGATATCGCACTTGATATCGTAAACAATGCAAAAACACAGCGTCCGTCGGTGTGCAACGCTATCGAAAGCATTCTTATCCACGAAAATATTGCAGACACCTTCTTCAAAAGACTGGATATGCTGTGGGCAGGAAAGGTTGCTATTGTCGGCGACGAGAAAACAGCAAGCCGTATAAAGGTTGAGAAAATTGCAGACGATACAGACTACCGAACAGAGTTCCTTGACCTTAAGCTGTCGTCAAAGGTAGTAAGTTCTGTTGACGAGGCGATTGAGCATATCAACAGATTCGGCACAGGTCACAGCGAATGTATCGTAACTGAAAGCCTTGAAAACGCTGAGAAATTCCAGCGCAGAGTAGACGCCGCTGCGGTTTATGTAAACGCTTCTACACGCTTTACAGACGGCTTTGAATTCGGAATGGGTGCTGAAATCGGAATTTCTACACAGAAGCTTCACGCGCGTGGTCCTATGGGACTTAAAGCGCTGACTTCCTACAAGTATCTCATAAACGGCAACGGACAAATCAGAAGATAATGCCGTTGCGGATTGCTCAATAACTTAGGCAAGATGTCCCCCGCCTCTAAAGGCGGCGGGGTTCATTTCACCAATCAGTGGGGGATACAATCCCCCACTGATTGGCAGGCTGGCTACGCCAGTCCTTGCCACGTTAAATGACGGGGCGGGCCCCTTATTGAATAATGCAAGAGGAAAAATATGGCAAAGAAAAACAAAAATAATCTCCGTGAGAAGTACAACGATGACATCATCAACGAGTTGTTCGGTTCGTCAGACGGCGAGCCTGACATTGAAGCGGATATTACGGACTTAGGACAAGAGCCGACCGACGACACAAAGGTTGCCGAAAATCCGAAAAAGAAGAAATTTTTCTTCGGGTTTGCACTTTTTGTTGTTGTAATGGCGATTATAGGACTGGTATCCTGTGGCTGGTATATCTCGCGTGGCGTGAAGAACGTTCTTGATGACTCTTCGCTGAAAAATGAGTTTGCAAGGTTTATTCTGCCAGCGGTTGCGAATGATATTTCACCGTTTCAGAACGAAACCGAGATATCCGATTCTGCAAAGATAAACTGCTCAATCTGGAGCATTCTGCTTGACGAGGATTATGCAGACTACAAAAGCGAAAATGCAGGAGAATACATTATCCCTGAATATGATGTGGGCGTTGCGTGCAAGGCACTGTTCGGCTCAGGTTCGGCAATTAACCATCAGACAGTGGGTTACGGTGAGGCGAAGTTCACTTATGACGAGGAAAACCACGTTTACACCTGTTCGAGAAGTCTCAGATATCTCAGCTATGCTCCGAGAATAACTGAGATGACCAACACAGGCGGCGGCACGTATGTCTGCCGTGTGGAGTATATCCCGCCGTCAATTTCGGCAGTGGGTGATGACCTCGGCGTTGACGCCGCACCCGATAAGGTTATGGAATACACCATAAACCGTTATGACAGAAAAAACACGCTTATGGCGGTTAAGTTTATCGAAATCGTTTAAGCTGATGTTGAAATATCTGCTTTTCAATCTGCCCAGGAAAAGTTCCTGTTCTGTGATTGAACGGAGAAATTAAAATACATTACTATCTGGAGGAAAACTATGAAAACTACTTTCAAGAAAATTTCTGCTGCGGTTCTTGCCGCTGCGGCTGCGGTAACGCTGTCGGGCTGTACTGAAAACGGCTACATTATGACTGTTGACGGAATGGAGATCAGAACAGGTGTTTATCTTTCCCTGCAGAAGACTTCCATCAATCTTGCAAATCAGAAGGTTGAAGAGCAGAAGTCTGGTGATGAAACATCATCTGATGCTGCTTTATCAGATGATGAGGCAGATGTATTTGAGTACACTATCGACGGCAAATCCTATTCCGACTGGATTCTGGATGATACAAGAACAGGTGTTCTCCGTTTTGTAGGCATTCAGCGTGAGTGCGAGCGTCTTGGTATTACACTCACTGAAGAGGAAAAGAATGAGATTTACAATACTGTAAACGAGCAGTGGGAGGATACAACCATTGCATACTACGGACTTGATTATGCAAACTGGGGCGAATACTATGAGTCTATGGGTATGGGCATTGAGTCTATGAAGGAGCTGAGCATTGTAGACAGCCTCAATGAAAAGCTGTTCCTCAGCTATTACGGTGAAGGCGGTCAGTGGGCTGTAACTGACGAGGAATTCAGCACAAAGGCAAATGAGCTGTATGCGGCTTATAACCTTATCGCACTTCAGTACACAGACTACACTGGAACCCCGCTTCTTACTGATGCAGAAAAGCAGGAAATTAACGACACCGTAAACAATTACGC
>JAZQBH010000062.1:0-9827 GCA_045545655.1 Oscillospiraceae bacterium | reverse complement strand
GGTCGCCGTCTTCGGCCTCCTTAACGGTCATCTTGCACGAGCGGTCAAGCCGCTCTGCGTAGAGCTTGGTAAAGCCTGCTGGCATATGCTGCACAACCACGACAGGCGGAGTGTCCTCAGTGAATTCACGCAGCACTGTTTCCAGTGCCTCTGTGCCGCCCGTGGACGCACCCAGCGCAATTACTACATCATTCTTGTTCAGCTTGTGCGACGCAGAAGCCACAGTTGAAGTCGTGAAACCAGTTGAATGAATTGCACCAGTTGTACCGGTTGCACTGGTCGCACCGGCCGCACCAGTCGCACTGGTCGCACCGGTCGGGTTAGTTGCAGTTGGCGACACATTGTCTGCCTTCTGCCGTTCAGCCGACTTTGAGATAACGCCCTTTGTAATCTGTGCAACAGCTTTCTGTGCCTCGGCCGCCATCTTTTTCAGATCCGAGGTAGACCTGGGCATAACGCTGGGTCTTGCGGCAGACCTTGCGTAGTTTTCCGAATATCTCGCTGTAGAAGCGAATTTGGTCTGCGTACTGCTGTCAGACGTTGGCTCTCTGCGGCTTAACAGCGGCTTTCCGTAGGCTTCAAACTGAGCGTCGGGATGAGTGGTCTTGTATGCCTTGCGGATAGCCTGACATATATCTCCTGCAAAAATTTCGACATCACGCTTTGAGCGGTTAGGCGGCTTTGCAAGAAAATCCACTGCGCCAACCGACAGACATCCTGCCTTGCGGTCAGCTGTACCCGAGATAACGATAGTCGGAATGTAATACTGGGGCAGCAGTTTTTTAAGAAAATCCTCGCCGTCCATACGGGGGATTTCAAGGTCTAGCGTCATAACGTCAGGCTCATACTGAAGGATAGCATCACGTGCGGCGTAGGCGTCGCTGACCTTTGCTACCACGTCAATAACGCTGTCGTTCTGAACACATCTGGACAGTACTTCTCTGAAAAGTATTGAATCGTCAACAATAAGAAGTTTAATTCTATCCATAACACACTCCCTGATTTAGGATAATTTGTGTGAAAAATCATTGCGTTGTTTCAGGCGGAAGACTCCCCACAAGCCATAGCATTCCGCATAGTCACAGCAGAATGCCACAGCCTTATTATTGTATGCACACGCTGAAAAACTGCCATCAATTGCCTTATTTCTTTTCAGCCTTGCGGTAAATGGCAGGCTTTACATACTCAAATCTTGTATCCTGGCGGCTTATACTCTCGGCGTGACCGATATAGAAATATCCGCCCGGTTTAACCGCGTCGTAAAATCTTTCAACCAGTGCATTCTTTGTGGGCTGGTCGAAATAAATCATAACATTGCGGCAGAAGATAAGGTCAAAGGGCTTCTGCTTATACTTATCGGGGATAGGGTCCATCAGATTGAAGGTTTTGAACACAACCTCGTCCTTTATGCTCTGGCAGATTTCATAATTGCCGTTGCTGAGCTTGTTGAAATACCTCGCCTTCCATTCAGCGGAAAGCCCCTTCATACTCTCTTCCTGATAAATGCCCGCCTTGGCCTTTGCAATTACATTCTGGGAGATGTCTGTTGCAAGTATTCTGGTATCCCACTTGCCTTTGTCCTGCTTGAAATACTGGTCGATGAACATAGCAGTGGTGTAGCACTCCTCGCCCGATGAGCAAGCCGCACTCCATATACGGATAACGTGGCTGTCAGCGCAGGTTTTCTCCATATACGGAAGAATGGTGTCATTAAGAAACGTGTAATGCTCAGGCTCACGCATAAAGAATGTGTGATTGGTAGTAAGCTTGTTTAAAACAATCGTTATCTCGGCGCCGGACTTGTCTGCAAGCACGGCGTCGATATACTCGTCATAGCTTTTAAAGCCTCTTTCTACCAGCATATTTCCCAGTCTGCCCTGTATAAGTACTTTCTTTGCGGCAAGGTTTATGCCGTAATTGTCGTACATAAATTTTACAAGACGCTGGAACTCCTGTTCAGTCATCTGCAGGGCCATAGTTCAATCACTCCTGTTCATCCAGCAGTTTGGGAACGTCAAGAATAAGCTTTGTTACGCCGTTTTCGCCTCTTATCATATACTGAATGAACTCGTTGTGGTTAACGTTTTTGTTATCGGGTGTAGCGGAGATATCGCCTGTGTGGATATCCTCAACGTCTGCAACACTGTCTACAATGATACCACAGGTAGTTTCCTCGCCGTCCACAGTAAGAGTGATAATCGAGGTGCGCTTGGTGCGCTCGATTTCGGGCTTGCCGAAACGTGTTCTGATATCAACAACCGGCACAACCTTGGAACGGACGTTGATAATTCCCTTGATGTAGCTTGGCACGTGCGGCACCTTTGTGATGTGCGGCACACCGATAATCTCCATAACATACTGAATTTCAAGACCGTAAATCTGGTCGCCTATTTCAAAGGTCATAACCTTGCCAAGAATACTATTATCAGCAGCAAGTTTTCTGTCGCTGGATTGCTGCTTTGCGACAGCTTCTCTTATAACATCATTTGTCATAAAACATTTCCTCCTTACCCTAATTCAGATTAACCGATGAGTGTGTTGGTGTCAACGATAAGCGAAATGCTTCCGTCGCCCATAATGGAGCAGCCTGACAGACCCTCGCCCTTGATATCGTACTTGGAGAGATATCTCGGGAAGGGCTTTACTACAACCTGCTGCTCGCCGATAAGCTTGTCGGCGAAGATACACATACTCTTGTTGTCGGTCTGAACCAGCAGCATAATACCTTCCTGGAGGTCGGTTACTTCTGTATTGAGCATAAACTTCTCGTGCAGTCTGAGAATGGGGTAGCAGATACCTCTGAGCATAATCATTTCGTTGCCGTCTGTATCACGCAAAATCTGCTCGGGCTCTACCTTGAAGCTCTCTCTGATAGTGGAAATCGGCACAGCGAAGATGATATCGCCGACAGAAATTTCCATACCGTCGATAATTGCAAGTGTAAGCGGAATCTTGATAGTAAAGGTTGTTCCGCAGTGAACCTTGGAGTCAACTGTGATAGTACCGTTGCACTTTTCAACGTTAGCCTTTACAACGTCCATACCAACGCCTCTGCCTGAGAATTCGGTAACCTGCTCATTGGTAGAGAAGCCCGGCAGAAGAATCATATTCTGGATTTCCTTTTCGGTATATTCGCCCTCGGGCTTGTAAAGCAGGCCCTGGCGCTTTGCCTTTGCAAGAATTTTATCGGGGTCGATACCTGCACCGTCGTCAGATACAGTGATGATAACCTCGCCCGAAGCATTCTGAGCGGTAAGTCTTAATGTGCCCTTTGCAGGCTTGTCATAAGCGGCACGCTCTTCAACAGTGTCCTCTATTCCGTGGTCCATACAGTTTCTTACAAGGTGCATAAGCGGGTCCTGAAGGCTGTCTACGATAGACTTGTCAACCTCGGTGTCCTCGCCCTCGGTGATGAACTCAACGTCCTTGCCGAGCTTTTTCTTCATATCACGCACAATTCTGTTCATCTTCTGGAATACGCCTGTAAGCGGCACCATTCTGATGGACATAACAGCGTCCTGAAGCTCACTGGTAAGCTTCTTGAGGTCACGGGCCGCCTTGCTGAAGCTTTCAAGCTCAAGTCCCTCAAGGTCGGGATTGGAAATAACCATAGACTCGGTTGTGATGATTTCACCGACAATATCGTTGAGTGCGTCAAGCTTTGCAAGGTTTACGCTGATAAGCGACTGCTTGTTGTTTGCGGCACCTGCCTGACCTACGGCGTTAACAGCCGCCTGTGCAGTTTCAACGCTCTTGGCAGCGGGTGCGGCAGAAGCAGCAGGAGCAGCCGAAGCGGCAGGCGCGGCCTGAGGAGCGCTGGGAGCGGCAGTTTTCTGCAGTGCAACAGGCTCTGGCGGCATAGCGGCAGCTGGCTGTTCGTTTTCAAGCACCTCGTAGGACTGCACGTTTACAGATGTTTCAATCATCTTCAGCACAGCGTCACGACTGCCATCGGGAACAAACGTGATAAGGAAACCGTTTTCCACAATCTGCTTTGCAGACTCGGAATTAGTTTCAACGTCAGCAGGGATGAACTCCAGCTCCTTGCAGTCCTCACGGATGCTGTTGATAAGCAGGAACGCACGCAGGTTTTCCATCTGACAGCCGTCTTCAAAGAATACTCTTACAGTGGTCTT
The DNA here is from genome assembly GCA_045545655.1 of Oscillospiraceae bacterium. Classification (GTDB taxonomy): domain Bacteria; phylum Bacillota; class Clostridia; order Oscillospirales; family Ruminococcaceae; genus CAG-115. The sequence goes on along the minus strand of JAZQBH010000062.1, from coordinate 5,691 downwards.
ATCTGCGCTGGTAACAGCAGAAGTTTCAGCGGCAGGCGCTTCAGCAGGTGCAGACTCAGCAGGGGCAGCAGGAGCGGCCTCCTCGGGAGCGGCAGTGCCGAGCAGAACATCACGAGCCTTTATAAGACGGTTGATAAGGTCTTCTGTTTCGCACAGCTCATATTCTCCGCCATTGTGATTCTGGATAGCCTCAATCTGTGCCTTGTATGTATCGGATACCTGGAATACAAGGTCGTAAACAAAGCTTACGTCCTTGATAAGGTCGGGGTTTTCACGGATAACAAAGAACATATCCTCTGCCTTGTGTGCAAGCACGGACAGGTTCTCAAAGCCCATCATTGCAGAAGAGCCTTTGATTGTATGCATTATACGGAAGATTTCCTTGATATCTTCATCGTCAAATTTACCTGCGGTTTCAGTACGCAGAAGAATTTCGTCAAGCTGCTCAAGAAGTGAATTGGTTTCAAAGAAGTACATATCGAGCATAGCTTCCATACCGGATTCAATTTTTGCCATTGCCATAATATCATTTCCTTTCCGAATACGCATTGCAGCGTTTATTTTAAATAAATATATGTAAAAGAACCGCCGTCGGGCAATTCTGAGCTTGCACAAGTGAATTTGTTCCCTGTTTCAGGAAAATTACGGATAAAACCGCCGTTTTTTCTCAAAAAAAGCAACTTTTTTTGAAAAAGCCCTTTATTATTCGGGCGAAATATGTTACAATGTAAGTAATGATTTTTCGGGCAGCCGTGAAGCAGACCTTGCTTTCTGCCAGCCCTCACGGAAATGCCGTCAGATTGGAGGCTTTGTTATGGCACAGATTCCGCAGATAAACAACCCCATAACTTCCAAGAACTATAATTACTCTCCCCGTCAGCAGGACCAGGTAACCGAACCGTTCGACATAGTAAAGCTGACAGGCGTTAACGCGTCGGGCGTAAACTCCGACTCTGCTTCAAAGGGTCAGCTTGAAATGGGCAACCGTGAGCTTATTCCCTTACAGAGTGCCGCCCCCAAAGACCCTACCCTTGCAGTTGAAACGCTGAAGGACCTGCTCAATGTAGAAGTGCTCAACCAAGCGCTTGTTACGGGTCACACCGAGCTTTACGGCGAACTTCAGGATTTAGCCGAGGTGCTTTACGTTACCCCCGAGCAGCTGCTGAACGAAATTATAAATCAGGAACAGCAGAACACTATGTTTTCGGGTCACGAGTTCTACGATGTTCTCCGTGAGGTAGCCCAGACCACAACCGACCCGAACACCAAGGAGATAATCGGCAATCTGCTGAAATCCCTCAACTTCGCGCAGAACAAGAATGAAATTCTCGGTGCGCTGAGGGCTAATCTGAAATTCCTGTCGGAATACTACTCGCCCAACGAAAAACTGTCAGAAAAGCTGCTGCTTCTGTCGAACCAGTGGGGCGCAGACGACGCCGAGCAGTACTTCGATTACCTCAAGAGCGAAACCCTCGGAATACTTAAAGATGTAAGCGGCAGTCTGCTTAACGATGATAAAACGCAGATGTTGATTCCGCTTATCACACATAACCTTTCACGCTACAACAACAGCCCGTATATGTGCAAGGAGTATTTCAATCTGCTGCTTACACAGATTTCATCGGGTACTCTGCGTGAATCGCTGAAAAACTCATTCAACCGACTTTATGCCGCCCTCTATGATAAGAAGCCTATGCAGAATCCCCAGACAATGGAGGAAGCCGCAACCGCTTACGAGGGACAAGCCGCTCAGGCGGGACAGATGGGTCAAGCGGGTAAGGCGGGTCAGGCGGGTCAGACTTCGCAGACCGCCAATGCTCAGCAGGGAGCAACCGCAACACCCGAGGACCCTATGGGGTTCAACTCTAATTATACAACAAATCTTGAACAAAATCAACCACTTTCAACCGATTTTCAGACCAAAAATAGCAATTTTGACCATATCGAAAACCAAAATCAGCACAATGAACAAATTACCAACGGCGATTTTGTAGAAAATGGTGGCGGAGTAAATTCCGCTCAGACCCGGAACGCTGAATCGGCTGAAATGGCTCAAACGGCACAGTCCGCTCAGATGTCTGACCCCGAAGATCCAGTCATCACCGAATGGCAGAAAGCCCTTAACGAGCAGAGGGAAACGGTGGGCTACACCAGCCGCCTTAAAGATTCGGGCTTCAATATGGAGCAGATTATGTCTGCGTACAACCGTGGCAAGGTGTCGGGTATGGATACGCTCAAGCTGATTTCGCAGAGCTTGTTCCTTGACGACACACACAGCGCACAGCTTATGCTTGATTCGCTTTCAAGAGTGAACACTATGCAGGAGCTTATCGACGAGCTGAACGGAATGCTTCGTGCTATGCCCGATATTCCTCTGCGTGAGAGATTATACGGCGTGTTCGTTGACGTTATCGAAAAGATGTCCAAGCGGAATGAACTGCCTCAGCACGGAATACGTCCGCCTGTAAGCAGTACGCTTGACAGCCTTACCGACTTCATTCAGAAGAACGTGAACAACCCTGCGCTGAAATCCCTTGACAGCTTCAATGCGGCAAATCTTCTGCAAAGCCTGCTGAATGCGCCAGGCGTTCACACTCCGCTTGCGCACTACATTCTGCCGCTTCAGGTGATGGATACACGTGCATTCGGAGAGCTGTGGGTAGATAACGACGAAAACAATCCGAACAACACCCCCGGCACACAGCGAAACTATCATCTGTTCCTCACCTTTGATGTGGAAAGCATAGGCAGATTTGAAGTGGATATGTACGCAATCGGCGAGGAGGTTAACCTCTCTCTGCTGTATCCGCCACGCTTCGACAAGGAAATCGACGCTATGCGTGACCGTGTAACGAAGATAATCAAAAACAGCGGCTACGAGGCGAGAACCTTTGAAACCGCACCTCTGCGTAAGCCGCATAATCTTGCCGAGGTGTTCCCGAAAATCGAGGACAAGCGTACAAGAATAAACAGACGTGTCTGATTTGTACGATTAAAGGTTACACGTCAGTCAGAACATATAACAACAGACTAATACAAAGGAGAATGTTGTATGCCAAACTTGCCAAATCAGCCAAATCCTCAGAATGCCAATAAGCGTGCTTACGGTCAGAATGCCGCAATTGCACTTAAATACAACCCCGAAATGAACTATGCGCCCGTTGTGGTTGCGTCTGGTCTGGGCGAGCTTGCTCAGCGAATAGTAAACATCGCCGACGAGGCAGGCGTGCCTATCTACCGTGACGACAGCGTGGCGGCTCTGCTTGTAATGCTTAACGCAGGCGAAACTATCCCCAAGGAGCTTTATCAGATAGTAGCCGCAATTTACGCAGAAGTTGTCTACACCTCCAACAAAATGCGTGAGGTTAAGTAAGGTACGTATTAAAACAGGAGGAAACATAAATGCGTATTTTTATATCACATTCATCAACAGACTACGAAAAAGCTATGAAAATCTGCAATCAGCTTGAGGCAGACGGATATAGCTGTTTCATAGCACCACGCAATATCCGCACAGGCTTTCCGTATGCGGAAGAGTTGATGAACGGCCTTGAATCGTCTGATATAGTGCTGTTGCTCTTATCAGAAAAGGCGAACCAGTCACAGCACGTTCTGCGTGAAATAGAATGTGCCGTAAGACGTAATATGTCCATTGTGGTGTACAAGATGGAGGAAGTCACCCCCACAAAGTCGCTTGAATATTTCCTGATGTCACATCAGTGGGTGGATATGAAACCCAACGTCAGTTACGATAAAATTGCAGCTGCTATGGCACCATTTGCGGCTTTAATGCCTGAGAAACCCGTAAATCCGACAATTCTTTCAGACCCGATAAACATTGACAGCACAGCCGCTGTGCCTGTTATCGAAAAGCCCGATGTTCCAAAAAAGAACAGCAGGCTTATTCTCATAATTGTAGTCGTGGCGGTGCTGTTTATCGCCGCAGGAATTGCACTGCCGTTTGTACTCGGCAAAACGACCTCCGACAGCGGAAATTCTGACGTTCAGAGCAGCTCTGACACAGACAGCAGTCCGTCCGACATCACTGATACATCTGACGACACATCTGATACAGATAACCAGCTCAACCCCGACCCGCCCTCAGACGCTGTAATATCCACAGCACCTGTAATCTCTGAGGTTGTTACCTCCTCAGCAGAACTGGGCGACAGAATTACCCTCGGTACATATCTGGGTCAGCCTGTTGTGTGGCGTGTTATAAAAATATCCGACGACGGAAAATCCGCTGTTCTGCTCTCCGACAAAATCCTTACTATCAAGGCTTTTGACGCACCCGAGGGCGGCAGCTACAACAAGGACAGCGAAGGCAGAACCTACTGGTCAGAACCCGTTTCAGAACTTTCCGCAGAACAGCAGATTGCTCTGCGTGGAAACAACAGCTGGGAGCTTTCAAATATCCGCACCTGGCTGAACTCAACCAAGGAAATGGTGCAGTATTCCGACACCGCACCCACTGCAAAGGCTATGTCGGAGCATAAAAACGGCTATCACACCGAGGCTGGCTTCCTCAACGGATTTACCGACAAGGAGCTTTCAAAGATTATCGACACTACCATTACTACAAACGGCAAGCAGACTACTGACAGGGTGTTCCTGCTGTCGTCTGACGAAATCGAGTGGCTGTACACCGCAGACGTAAGCGTCTACACAACGCCTACCGAGCAGGCTCTCGCACAGGACGAAAGCAACTGGTATGATGTGAATATGGACGGCTACAACACAAAGGATCATTACTGGTGGCTTCGTGACAACAACGGCGCTACAAGCTGTGAGGCAAACGTTGTAAACCTTAGCATTTACGACGAAAAAATCACCGGCTGGTCGGTAGGTCTTGAGGGCTTCGGAATACGTCCTGCTATTACTATAAACATTGCCGAATAATAAATGAAATCCGACAGGAGAACCAGAAGTATGAAGCTTTCGGACTTGTTAAAATACAATCAGATAGTAATTCAGGCGCACGACAACCCCGACGCCGACGCAGTAGGCTCAGGTTTTGCATTGTACAGCTACTTCAGAAGCAAGGGAAAGTCGGTGCGGCTGGTGTACAGCGGAAGAAACATTATCACCAAAAGCAATATGAAGATGATGATTTCTGAGCTTGGTATTCCGATTGAGTATGTAACGGGTCTTGTTCCGCCCGAACTGCTTATTACCGTAGACTGCCAGCACGGCGAAAACAACGTAACCCGTTTTGAAGCGGAAAACATCGCCGTTATCGACCATCACAACACAGAACTTGATTCAGGCGGACTGTGCGAAATCCGCCCGGAGCTTGTAAGCTGTGCAACCCTGTGCTACTCAATGCTTAAGGCAGAGGGTTATGACGTAAACGAAAACACAGCTGTTGCAACCGCACTGTATTACGGTCTGTATATGGACAGCAAGCAGTTAGCGGAAATTTCGCACCCCATCGACCGTGATATGATAGAACTGCTCAAGTATGACAGACCCCTTATCACACGGCTGAAATACGCAAACTACGACCTTACAGAAATGTTCAAGGCAGGAGTTGCCATTTCAAAAAGCGAGTTTATTTCCGATTACAGCGTGCTTATCGCAAAATCCGAGCCGTGCGACCCGAATATCCTCGGCGTTATCAGCGATTTTGTCATTCAGGTAGACAGCGTGAATGTGTGCGTGGTGTACAACGAGCTTGACGACGGCTAC
>JAZQBH010000061.1:0-4864 GCA_045545655.1 Oscillospiraceae bacterium | reverse complement strand
CAGATAATTGCTGTAACGGCAGGTAAGGGCGGAACTGGTAAGTCTACCACGTCGGCAAATGTTGCAAGAGGCCTTGCAGAGCTCGGTCATAAGACTCTGCTTGTGGAGCTGGACTTTGGTCTGCGCTGTCTTGATATAATGCTTGGTATTAAAGATAAGGTAAAGCACGACATCGGTGAATACCTTGAGGGAGAAATAGATATCCTCACAGCAACCACCAAGGTTGAGGGAATACCCAACCTTTCGCTGGTGTGCGCAACACGAAATCCTTTCATCGACATCAATCCTGAAAAGATTATGGCGGTTTGTGAGGAAATGCGTGAATTTTTTGATTACATAATCATTGATACCGCTGGTGTGGGCAGCTCTGTGTTCAGCGTTATCAAGGCTGCCGACCTCATTCTGATGGTTACAACGCCCGACCAGGTTTGCGTGCGTGACGGTCAGATGCTGTCAGACTTCCTGTATGTAAAGAACTGTACCAACCAGAGACTGGTTATCAATAAGGTAAGCCCCAGATTTGCTGAGGAAGACACCGTCTACGACCTTGACGAGGTTATGGACAGAGTTGGTATTCCGCTTATCGGTGTTGTTCCTGAGGACGTTAACATCAAGGTCTGCGGCTCCAAGGGTCTGCCTCTGCCTCCGACTTGCGGCGGCGGTAAGGCTTATGCTGCAATTGCAAGAAGAGTGGATGGACAGGAAGTTCCGCTGACACTCAAGGATTGATCTTTATCGCTTTGACGATTTTTAAAGAGGAGGAGTTTTCTCTATGAATATCGCCCTTATCGCACATGATTCTAAAAAAGAGCTGATGGTGCAGTTCTGCATTGCATACTGCGGTATTCTCAGCAGATATAATATCTGTGCTACAGGCACAACAGGCAAGCTGGTTTCTGAGGCTTCGGGTCTGCAGATTCAGCGTTTTCTCAGCGGTTCGCAGGGCGGCGACCAGCAGTTGGCGTCCAGCATAAGCTGTAACGAAATCGACCTGCTGCTGTTTTTCCGTGACCCGCTTAATGCGAAAGCACACGAGCCGAATGATATAAATATTCTGCGTCTTTGCGACGTACATAATATTCCTGTTGCCACAAATATCGCAACAGCAGAAGCGCTTATCCATGCGCTTGAACGTGGCGACCTTGATTGGCGTGAATATATGCGCTGATTAAAGGCACAGGTGCAGATTGACGCAGATTTAGCAAGGCATAGAACAAGACGCTGTTTGTGATGGATAACAAATTTGTGCTGTCGGACATATCTGCGTGATTATTCTTTAATGACGGTGATAAAGAGTGCCCTTGTTACGGGCGCTCTTTTTGTGGTTGAGGGAAAATCAGAAAGGCAAGGGCAATGCTTGTAACTTATGATGGAATAGTAATCGGGCGGCGTGATGTCGGCGATTCGGGCTGCTTTATAGATATCCTCACAGACGAACAGGGAATTGTTGAGGCAAAGGCACATGGGGTAAAAAAGCTGAACAGCTCGATTATGCCGTCGGCGTCGTTGTTTTCGTATGCAACCTTCTGTATGAGCAAGAACGGAAGCCGATATACGATAAATTCAGCGAAACCGAAGTTCAGCTTTCACGATATCGGAAAGGATATTGAAAAGCTGGCTCTTGCGTCATATTTTGCGCAGGCTGTGAAGTACTGCATTTCCTCCGAGCAGGAGCAGAGCGTTCAGAGTGACAATTCCGACAGTATCGTGCGTTTTTTTGCTATTGCGCTATATGAGGTGCTGAACACTGAAAAAACTCACCGCACGCTTGATGTGGTTAAAGCGGGCTTTGAACTGAGGTTCTGCCGTGAGCTGGGGTTTGCCCCGAATTTGGTTGCCTGCGACAACTGCGGCGAATACGACTGCGAACGTGGAATGCACTTTCTTCCTGATAAGGCAAAGCTTATCTGCGACGACTGCCTGTATGTAGACGGTGCAGTGCGGCTTATGCCCGAGGTGCTTTACGCTATGCGGTGCATTACCTACTCGCCGATGGATAATATTTTCAGATTTGGCGTTACGCCTCAGGGTGCGGCTCAGCTGGGCGGTATCTGCGAGCGTTATTTCCTTGACCGTGTTGAACGTGGTTTCCCCGCACTTGATTATTACAAGAGCTTGTCAACAGGCTTGTGTTAACGCAGGCTTGTTTTATAACAGAGGATAAATACTATGAACAAATACTATAAAAAACTTGAACTTGATAAAATACTGGAACTGCTTGCCAATGAAACGGTAAGCGAAACCTGCCGTGAAAAGGCGCTGAAAATCCAGCCCTTGCGTGACTTCTCCGAAATTAAGGAGGAGCTTGCAAAAACCAATGACGCATTTGTGCTGTCGGCGAAGTTCGGCACTCCGCATTTCAGAAAGATATGCGATATTTCGGGGTCGCTGAAGCGTGCGCAGACGGGCAGTATGCTGTCTTTCAGAGAGCTGCTCGACGCGGCGGCGGTACTCCGTGAAACCGCTATGCTGTGCGATTGGTTTTCGCAGTGTGAGAATGTGCAGACTACTCTTTCGGAGTACTTCACCGCCCTCGTCCCGATAAAGCCGCTTGAACAGCGTATTTCAATGAGCATAATCTCTGAGGAGGAGATGTCTGACGCCGCAAGCCCCGAGCTTGCTTCTATACGTAAGCGTATCACCCGTCAGGGACTGCATATCCGTGAGCAGTTGGACTCAATGCTGAAGAACAAAACAACCCGTTCCTATCTTCAGGACGCTGTTGTTACTATGCGTGACGGACGATATGTTGTCCCCGTGCGCAGTGAGCACAAAAACGACGTGCAAGGACTTGTTCACGACACATCTGCAACAGGTCAGACGTTCTTTATCGAGCCGATTTCAGTTGTTGAAGCGAACAACGAAATCCGCATACTCAAATCCCGTGAGCAAGCCGAAATTGAGCGTATCACCCGTGAGATTTCCGAGGAAATCGGCGCAAACGCAAGCCTTATCTCCGAGAATTTCCGCATAGCACAGATACTCGAACTGTATTTTGCCAAAGCAAATCTCGGCGCGAAGATGAGAGCCTGCACGCCGAAGCTTGTTGATAAGCCGAAAATTCTGCTTGACAGGGCACGTCACCCTCTGCTTGACCGTGACACGGCTGTGCCTGTTTCAATGGAAATCGGCGGAGAATATAACTGCCTTATCATCACAGGTCCCAACACGGGCGGTAAAACGGTTGCTATTAAAACCGCTGGTCTGCTTACGCTTATGGCTTACTGCGGACTTATGCTTCCTGCGGGCGATAACACCGAAATCGGACATTTTGAGCGTGTGTTTGTGGATATCGGCGACGAGCAGAGTATCGAACAAAGCCTTTCTACATTCTCATCACACATGACGAACGTTGTGGGTATTCTCAAAAACGCAGACGAAAACTCGCTTGTGCTGATAGACGAGCTTGGAAGCGGCACCGACCCCGTTGAGGGTGCGGCGCTTGCGGTTTCTATCCTCACGCAGTTGAAGGATTACAGAGCGAAGGTGCTTGCAACCACGCACTATCAGGAAGTTAAGATGTTCGCCCTTGAAACAGAGGGCGTTGAAAATGCAAGCTGTGAATTTGACGTTGAAACGCTGAAACCCACTTACCGTCTTATCGTAGGAGTACCAGGAAAGTCAAATGCTTTCGCCATTTCTCAAAGACTTGGAATGTCGGACGTTGTTATAAATCGTGCTAAGGAGCTTGTCAGCACCGAAAATCAGCGGTTTGAGAAGATTATCGGTCAGCTGGAGGAGTCACGCAGAGAGGTTGAAAAAATGCGTGAGAGTATGGCACGCTCTGAACGCAACGCAAAGCTTACCGAAACAGAGCTTAAACAAAAGCTGTCCGAGCTTGAGGCTCAGAAGGAAAAGGAACTTGAAAACGCACGTCAGCGTGCTATTTCCATTGTGGAGCAGACAAGAGCGGAATCCAACAGACTGCTTACCGAGCTTGAAGAACTGAAAAAGACCAAGGACAAAGAGGCACTCCGCAAGGGGCTGTCCGACGCAAAATCCCGTGCGAACAGCACGCTCAACAAAATGCACGACGGTGCAAATGCTGGCGTTGAACGCAAGGTTGAAAAGTATGTTCCGCCACGTCCGTTCAAGCAGGGCGACACCGTAAAGCTTGCCGATACCGACCGTGAGGGCACGCTTATGACCGTGCCGAACATCAAAGGAGAATGCTTTGTCCGTGTTGGCTCTATGAAGGTGAAAACGACCGCCGGAAATCTCCGCCTTGTGGAGAAAAAGCCCGAAAAGCAAGCACAGCCCACAGGAAAAATCAAGAAGTCTGTTACGTCCAATATGCACAGACGTGGCGGAATGGAGCTTGATATCCGTGGAATGATGGGCGACGAGGGCGTTATGGAAGTAGAGCGCTTTATTGACGGCGCACTTATGTCGGGATTGTCGCAGGTTGTGATTATTCACGGTAAGGGAACAGGCGCATTGCGTGAGGCGGTGCAGTCGGCTCTCCGCAGAATGCCTGGTGTGCGCAGTTTCCGTCAGGGTGCTTACGGCGAGGGCGAAGCTGGCGTTACCGTAGTAGAGCTTGGATAAAGCTTGCGAAAACCGACCAAATCGACCAAACCGACCAAACCGACAGTTTAACGGAGTATATTAACAGATATGAAAAGAATTGCGACAATACAGGATTTTTCGTGCGTGGGCAGATGCAGTCTGACCATTGCACTTCCTGTTATTTCGGCGGCCGGGGTTGAGTGCTGTTGTGTCCCCACGGCAGTGCTGTCAAACCACACGGGCTTTGAAAGCTATTATATAAGGGATTTAACAGAGGATTTAAACTGCTTTTCTGAGCAGTTCAAGGCGAATGACATCACGTTTGACGCCATTTATTCGGCATACCTTGCAAATT
>JAZQBH010000060.1:0-3665 GCA_045545655.1 Oscillospiraceae bacterium | reverse complement strand
CTAAGCCCGCTTGGCCTCCGACTTGACGTCGCGCGCAAAAAGAGCTTGATCGACTACGGATTCCGCTTGCCGAGTGCATACGATAACCGTCCTTTGAATTTTGATGAGTTCTACAATAAGCTTAACCAGATTGTGTATGTATCGGCTACCCCCGGTGAGTTTGAACGTGAACATTCCACTCAGCTTGCTGAACAGATTATCCGTCCCACAGGATTGCTTGACCCAGAAATTATAGTAAAACCTACCGAGGGACAGATTGAAGATTTAATCTCTGAAATCAATATCCGCACAGCAAAAAAACAGCGTGTGCTGGTTACAACCCTCACCAAGAAAATGGCTGAGGACCTCACACTCTATCTCGATAAGGCGTCTATAAAAGTAAGATATATGCACCACGACATCGACACTATGGAACGTATGGAGATTATCCGTGACCTGCGTTCGGGTGAATTTGATGTGCTGATTGGCATTAACCTGCTCCGTGAGGGTCTTGATATCCCCGAGGTGTCGCTGGTTGCAATTCTTGACGCTGATAAAGAGGGCTTTCTGCGTTCGGAAACCTCGCTTGTCCAGACAATAGGCAGAGCCGCACGAAATGCAGAAGGTACTGTTATTATGTATGCAGACGAGGTTACACGTTCAATGGAAGCGGCTATCACTGAAACACAGCGCCGCCGTGAAATTCAGATGAATTACAACACCGTAAACGGAATTATTCCTAGAACAATTGTAAAGGAAGTCCGTGACGTACTTGAGATTACAAAGAAAAACGATAAGAAGCCTAAGGGCGATTATAAAAAGCTGCCTCGTGCAGAACGTGAAAAGCTTGTGGCGAAGTATACTATTGAGATGAAAAAAGCCGCAAAGCTGCTTGATTTTGAGCACGCATCGTATCTCCGTGATAAAATCAAGGAGATTACAGGAGAATAACCTTTGAAGAAAGGACAAAAACTTGGCAAACGATAAAATAATCATAAAAGGCGCAAGAGAGCATAACCTCAACAACATTGACGTTACTATCCCAAGAGATAAGCTGGTAGTGCTGTCGGGTGTATCGGGTTCGGGTAAGAGCTCGCTTGCATTTGATACAATTTTTGCAGACGGTCAGAGGCGATATATGGAAAGCCTTTCAAGCTATGCAAGAATGTTCCTCGGACAGATGGAAAAGCCTGATGTTGACAGCATAGAGGGTCTTTCCCCTGCTATTTCCATCGACCAGAAAACAACCTCGAAAAACCCACGTTCTACTGTTGGAACAGTAACGGAGATTTATGACTATCTCCGTCTGATGTATGCAAGAATTGGCATTCCCCACTGCCCTGTCTGCGGCAGAGAAATCCGTCAGCAGACCATTGACGAAATAGTGGACAAGATTATGGAATTGCCTGAAAAAACCAAATTTCAGGTGCTTGCTCCTGTTGTACGTGCTCGTAAGGGCGAACACAAGAAAGAGTTTGAAAACGCAAAAAAGTCGGGTTTTTCAAGAGTCCGTGTTGATGGCATTACCTACGACCTGTCCGAAAATATCTCTCTGGAAAAGAACATCAAACACTCCATAGAAATTATCGTAGACCGACTTGTCATCAAGGACGGAATAAAATCACGTCTTACCGATAGTATTGAAACAGCAGGTTCACTTACTGACGGCCTGATTTACATCGATATCATCGATGGTGAGGAACTGCACTTTTCTCAAAGCTATTCCTGTCCCGAACATGGTGTTTCAATTGACGAGCTAGTTCCACGAATGTTTTCGTTCAACAATCCGTTTGGTGCGTGTCCCGATTGTACAGGTCTTGGTAATTACAAGAGAATTGACCCTGACCTTATTATCCCGAACTATGATTTATCAATCAGCGAGGGCGCAATTAAGGCAAGCGGCTGGAACTACAATGAGGGCACTATCGCCGCAATGTATTTTGACGCACTTGCAAAACGACACGGTTTTTCAGTGACGGACCCGTTAGCAGATGTTCCGAAAAAAGCAATAGACGAACTTCTGTATGGCACAAAGGGCGAAAAAATCCTTGTAAAGCGTCCACGAAATCAGGGTGGCGGCGAGATAAAGACAGAATTTGAGGGCGTTGTGAACAACCTCCAAAGACGATACGACCAGACAAAACCTGGTCTTTTCGGAAAATACGCAAGAGATGTAATCGAAGATTATATGAGCGATGTTGAGTGTCCGAAGTGCCACGGCGAGCGACTTAACGAAACCTCGCTTGCCGTTACCGTAGGCGGACTGAACATCAGCGATTTCTGCAAAATGTCGGTTGTAAAAGCCCTTGATTTCATTGATAATCTTGGTTTATCTCAGCGTGATATGATGATTGCGGGACAGATACTCAAGGAAATCAAAGCAAGACTTGGTTTTCTGCAATCGGTAGGTCTTGGATACCTTACGTTGTCACGTTCAGCTGGAACACTGTCTGGCGGAGAAAGTCAGCGAATCCGCCTTGCAACACAAATAGGAAGTGCGCTTACAGGCGTGCTTTATATCCTTGACGAGCCTAGTATCGGTTTGCATCAGCGTGATAACGACAAGCTTATTGCAACACTGAAAAAACTCCGTGATCTGGGCAATACCCTTATCGTTGTAGAGCACGACGAGGACACTCTCCGTGCCGCCGACTGGATTGTTGATATAGGCCCTGCTGCGGGTGTTCACGGCGGAAACGTTATATACAGCGGCGATGTTGAGGGAATTCTCAAATGCAAGGAGTCCGTTACAGGACAGTATCTCAGTGGTAAAAAGACCATTCCAGTTCCCCAAAAACGGCGAAAACCATCTGATAAATGGCTGACCGTAACAGGTGCGGCTGAAAACAATCTGAAAAATGTGAGTGTGGATATCCCGATAGGATTGTTCACGTGCGTTACAGGTGTGTCGGGCAGCGGAAAAAGCTCGCTTGTAAATGAGATAATCTACAAACATCTGTTTGGTGTGCTTAACAGAGGCAGAGTGCGTGCAGGAAAGTTCAAGACTATGAAGGGCGTTGAACACCTCGACAAGGTGATTATGATTGACCAATCCCCTATCGGAAGAACGCCGCGCTCCAACCCAGCAACCTACACAAGTGTGTTCACTGATATCCGTGACTTATTCGCAAAAACAAACGACGCAAAAACACGTGGTTATTCCGCAGGACGTTTTTCGTTCAACATCAAAGGCGGCCGATGTGAGGCGTGTGAGGGTGACGGTATCCTGAAAATCGAAATGCACTTCCTCCCTGATATTTATGTGCCTTGCGAAGTATGTAAAGGACAGCGATACAACCGTGAAACACTGGAAGTAAAGTACAAGGGAAAAAGCATTTACGATGTGCTTGAAATGACGGTTTCCGAGGGAGTTGAGTTCTTCGCAAATCACCCGAAGATATACAACCGACTTAAAACGCTTGAAGACGTTGGTCTTGGGTATATCAAAATCGGACAAAGCTCCACTACGCTTTCGGGCGGTGAGGCTCAGCGAATAAAGCTTGCCGCAGAGCTTTCAAAGCGTTCCACGGGAAAAACCATCTATATCCTTGATGAGCCTACAACAGGTCTGCACACAGATGATGTACGAAAGCTGGTCGATATCCTTCAGCAGCTGACTGAGGCTGGTAATACTGTTCTAGTAATTGAGCACAATCTTGATGTTATTAAAACCGCCGACTACATCA
>JAZQBH010000059.1:0-10349 GCA_045545655.1 Oscillospiraceae bacterium | reverse complement strand
TTTTATATTAATTTTCCAATCCATACACTAACTAAAGCACCGAGAAACATAGATATAATTGTCCAGATGACTTGTATCCACCAAGTGTCTTTGCAATAATTTAAAATACCTTGAATTGACACACCATAAATTTCAGTCCATTTTGAATTAACTTTTAATGTGCCATTTATTGCTCTATTGAGAATATTAGCAAAAACATCGACTTTTCTCAATGTAGACATATGTAATTTAACATATTCACGATTTGCAAATGCATTCGCTTCTTCTTGACCATTTAAATAATCTTTTGCCTTAATTTCATTTTGCTTTAATAATTTTTCCATACGAGGATGTTCTGCATATCCTACCCCATAGCAGTTAATTAGTTGACGTGCAAGGTCAATTTTATTTGAATCTGGGATTTTGTATGGTTCTCCACCAAGAACAGAGTATCGGTGTTCAATTGCTTTGAAACCGTAGTTCATATCTCTCATGTTCCAGTGAATCCAGAAAAAATTTTTGTGTTCTTTAGCGTATTCAAAGAACTCATCAAGCATAGCTCTTTCCAAATCATCATAGTGGTTTTCTATTTCATTAATCTCAATATGTGATTTTTCAGCCATTTTATGTATAGAAAACGAATCGGTCTGTGCAGTGGCATAATCGTAGACCGCAATTGATGTAATACGAGGGGTATGTCCATCTTTAATATCATAAAAACTTTCACAAGAATAATGTATAACCAAGTAATTATTTGGATTTTTATCTATATCAGAAAAAATCTTACAGGCAGATTTGTGCTTTTCGTACTGCATAACTAAACTCCTTATATTTTGTTTATATAATTATATCTCCAGTTATTATATTCCTCTTTAAAAATCTGACCATTACTGTATATTTGCATATTAAACATCTTCGTTGAAGAAGTCAGAATCAACACGTTTTATCTCATAGGTGATTATGGTAGTAACGCCCAAGTTGTATTCAATCATAAGTTTACAGAGTTGTTTTCCGTCCACAAGCACTATTTTGCTGTGCAATTGCTTTTCCGCAAACTCGATAGCCTCTTTGGTAAAATGAGCAGTTGTGATAAATATTCCTTTTGTAGCACCCTGTCCTGCAAGTGCACCTAAAAATTTTTGGATTTCAGGGCGACCGACAACACTATCCAACTTCCATTGTTTTGCTTGAATATATATGGCATCAAAGCCGAATTTATCTGCACTTACTATTCCGTCAATACCTTCGTCGCCGGATTTTTTGGTTACAGCGTCCTTGTTTTTGTCTATATCACCATAGCCCATTTTAATCAGCAACTTCACAACAAGTCTTTCAAACTCATACGGGGAGATTTTTAATACTTCTGCCATAAGTTCGTCGGCAAGTTCATTATTTAATTTATCAAGAGCAGATTCAATTTGTTCTGTCGGATTATCGGGAACAATAGAAATAGAATTTTCAGTTGAGTTATCCTTGTTATTTGTTTTACTTTGAAATTCATTAAAAGAATCAAATTGTGTTAAATAATCCAAAGTAACACAATCTGCCCCACTTTGTAAAGCCTTGTAGCCTTCTTGTGTTAAGCAAAAATGAGCACGCTTTGGACTATCTATGAGACCAGCCTTTTTGAGATAGGATTTTGCCCACCCAACTCGATTGTGCAATTTGTTTTGTCCGCTGGAAATCGTTTCTGCTCTGTCGGATGCAGAAAGGCTAAATTCATTAGCACAGTATTCCGTGAGTTCTTTTAGTGTATGAATTGTGCCATCACCCAAACAGCGTATAATTGCAGGCATAAATTCATCATATTTCGGAACAGCCATTTTTATCACTCCTTTTTTCCATTATACCACACCCACCCGCAAAATTAAATACGGAAGGTATCACCCCCACTCGCCCACATTGCTCCCTGTTTCGTAGGAAACGGCGGTGAGGTGAGGGTAATCATCTGCACTGCTGTTGTGCTTTCTCGCCCACGCATTCGAGGGGACATACAGAATGCACTCAAACTCCATTTCCCAGAGCTCTGTTGCTTGTCCTCGCTTGACCCTTTCGTAGTAGTCCTCTCCGTTTACCAACGCCACACATCTGGAATACAAAAAGGTATCGTCTGAATGTTCGGAATATTTTTGAGCGGCTGTGAAATTCTTCTTCGTGTCAATGTCATACAGCAACTGCGCCATAATATCGTCGAATGCAAAAATCTCCTCGTCGGATTTAAACGACAGATACTCAATCAGCGGTTCTAATTTTTCTTCGTCATCGGGGCTTTCCCAGTCGCAGATTGTCATTATCATTTCAAAAAACTGTTCTTTGGTCATTGTGTTTACTCCTTAATAACTCTTCTGTTGCATTTATTATAACATAAACCCAATGCAAATTCAAGTATGTTGAAAAATGCGGCAAGGATTAACTCTCAAAAAATGTAAAATAGGGTATTGACAATTGCAGATAAATGTGATATAATGCATTTATAGCACTAAGTGCTTGGCGACATTTTATTGCAGATATGATTTCTGAAAACGGAGGAACAGCTATGGCATTCACATTAAACATCAGAGCAACCAGACAATACGAACATTTCAGCTTCGGCGAGCTGCTGGAGAACTGCGGCTTCAGCTTCGGGCACGACAACGAATTTCACATACTTCAGGAGGGTATGGAAAACCGCACTGCAATTCTGTACAACCCCGATTGCATAGGCAGAGGAATTTTCTTTGACGCACGGAATATCGACGACAACGCTGAAATCGTAATAAGCTACAATATCCCCACAACAAGGGCAGAAATCGAGGATTTTGTCGGTCTTGCACGTGAAATCGAGCGTCAGTTTGAAGAAGTTGAAATGTTCTGTGTTGAGGAGGAGCGTACCTACACCACAGTTGAACTGTGTCAGAACATAGAAGCAATGGTTGAATTCAGCCGCACTTCATTGAACAGCTTCTGTTCAAATAAGGAATACACAGCCAAAATGCTCACTCTTGCAAAGTGGCCGATAACACTCCCCGAGGAGCTTGTTGAAGAGTTTGCCGCCTGTGAGGACCTTGACGAGTTTGAGGACTTTATCCATGACAAGCAGGATATGGACGTATATTACGGCAAGCCAAGACTTTACGAAAACAAGAACGGCGGTATTCTTGCGGTTTACACGCTTACAGAGGAATGTGAAAGCATATTCCCCACCAAGGCAGACGGCTTTCTGAACCTTGACGGAATTAAAGTCACCGACGGCGTAATTCAGTTTTACATCTATTCCGAGGACAGAGTGGTAGACGGTCTGTTCGATTACGAAAAATTCGTTGAATATGTGCTGGAAAACGGTGCGGAGTATTACGACCCCGACCATATTCTTGTCCCCGAAATGACAAAGGACGAAATAGAAAAAATGGCAAGGGCTGTCCCCGTGGGAATTTAACGGCTGAAACATCACAAAAAACAACACAGCAGCACGGCTTGCTCTTGGCAATTGTGCTGCTGTTGCAGTTGTGATACGATTATTGCAGAGGTCAGAACTTGGAGAATGTTATGGAAGAATACAGCTTTTCCGCTTTGCCCGAAGAATTGCAGAACGGTTTAAAGGAATACAAAAAGTTATGGGATAGCGGACTTAAAAAGAAAGCCAATGAAAAATTACGCTCTGCTATGCAATATTATGATACATTGCCTGCTCAGATACATAATATGTTTATTTCGGTAATCTGTAACAGCATTTGCAACAATAAAAGGGGAATACTTGAACACAAGCATTTGCCGTATGAGATTTCGGTTCGTCTTTCAAAAGAGCTTTCCATTTATGTAAAGGAGGGTATACTTCCGCAGGCACTCTGGTATTGTGAACTGTTTGGAACGCTTGATGATATAATTGTGGTTTATCAGAAGAATAAGGATAATCTGGTGATTGCCGAGTTTTTATTATCTGATTTGAATGAAATGCTTTATTTTGGTTCACATCATTTTCCGGAGTTTTCTTGTATTGAACGTTCAGATTATGATATGTCGGTTAATTACGCAAATGAAATTCTGAAAAACCATAATATCAATAAAGGTTTACAACTGGAATATGAATATTACAATAAGTTGTTTGAACTGTTTTATTGCTGGGACAAGCAAAGCGACTTTTCTGCATTCTGCAGGGAGCAGGGTCTGACGTTTGAAAAAATAAACGCATATTATTATAAATAAGACAAATTAGTTGATGAATTTCGGCTTGTATGGTAATGCTGAAACCAAAGCTAACCGTCTGAGCCTACACATCTGCTTTCAGCAGTGAATACATCTTCATATCAATAACTCTGCCGTTTTTCACGGCGTTGCACCTTAAAGTTCCCTCGCAGACAAAGCCAGCCTTTTCAAGCACCCGACAGGAGGCTGTGTTGTGTGCAAACGGCTCTGCGAAAATGCGGATAATATCGCTGTTTTCAAAGACATAGCGGCAAATCTGCTTTACGGCGTCTGTCATAATTCCCTTGCCCCAGTATTCCTCGGATATGTAGTAGCCAAGCTCTGCGGTGCGGCGGTGAATGTTCGCCTGTCTGAAAACGGATATACTGCCGACTGCCTTGCCGTCAACGGAAATTGCAAAGGCAAAGGTTTCGTTTTCGTCTTCGGCAAGCATAGCGGAAATGTATTCCGCTCCGTCCTGCTCGGTGTATGGAAACGGCAATCCGTCACGGAGATTATCCAGCACTTTTTCGTTTGAAACAGCGGCGGCTAAATCGCCAGCGTCAGACAACCGCCACTTTCTTATTGTACAATCCATAGTTGCTCCTTTCGTGTAGTAAGCGTTTATTGAGGTTGTATTTTATGCTTGCGTCACATCACCTGACGTAAGCTGTTTACTGAATTATAAATCCGCCACTCAGAATAGTAAGTAACAGGTTTGCAATTGAAAATACCAGTCCTGTTATGTTTAAAATAAAGCTTGCGGTTGTTTTGCTCTTGCCTTTGACTTTTACAGTTTTTATGATGCCCATAATGCTTACAGAAAGTCCGGGGAGAAAGCCGGTTCCTGTTAAAACAAAATCGTTATAGTTCAGCTCTACAATTAAAATTAAAACAAACAAAACTACCACGTACATTGCCGTGGATATCACAGTAATTTTATCATTTTTACCCGAAATCCCCAGGCACAGCACTGCAAGCAGACCGACTACACCAGATAACGTAGTGATTGTTTCCAGAATATTATTAAAGCCTATGGGGATACCGACAAAAAGCAGAGCGCATAGTATGGATATGCCGCCCAGAACTATACCTGCATAATAATTCTTCATAATATTATCCTTTCGGTTGTGTTTTAATTACGGGAATTTTTTACTGTTTTTTCTTTGGAGTGTTGAATTTTTCATAATGAATAATTATCGGCGCAAACAAGGGGTATTCTTTTTCGGTTTTCAAGGGCGTGTCAAAATGCTGATAAATTACATAAAACACAAGGTTTAAGACACAAACAGGCAAAACCGTTATATAAATCATCGACAGTGCCACACTTGCCAATGCAACTGCACGGACATTTCCTTTTAAAATGCCGAAGTAGATATACACAATCGCAACAGCAACCATAATGAATATGCAAATCTGGTAATCCTGAATACCCAAGTTGCTCAAACCCAATATACAGATTGCCTTGTCATACACCAGTAACCCCAGCCATATAATCAGGGTTATATACATTATGATATCCTTTAACATCGTTATACGTTTCATCAAACGTCTGTGTTCAAACATTATATCATTATACCTCTCAACGGCTTTTTCTATTTCCGAGGGAGTGTCCAGGAAAATTGAAATCTGTCCTGTTTTTATAGCGTCAGCGGGTATGATTTCGTATAGCTGAAGCAGTGACGAGGACGGCGTGGTGTTATCGGGTTGTTTGCTTTTCATAGAATCCCCCTTTCTTTGTAGTGCTCTGATAATCTTAAAGGACAGTAATTATACTGTCCTTGATTGTTTATAGAAAACTGCGGGGCGGAATCGGACCGCCGTGTTCCCCCGTCGTGCGGAACGGGGCGTTTTTCCACTAAACTACCGCAGCTGCCCCAGAGTAAAACTCTCACACACATGGGGGTGTGGCTCCGCAAAATAAGCAATGAAGCGGAATCGAACCGCCGTCGCCTTCTTAGAGGGAAGGTATTTTACCAACTAAACTAATCACGGCTAACGCAGGACAATCACACGTGGGGCGTGTGCGTTCTGCTTTTTGCTGGAGAAAGGGCAATTACATTATATCATAGTAAAGCGGTTTTGTCAATATTGACATTTTTCGCACAAAGTGGTATAATATAGATAATTATTTTTCGGGAGGTGAAACTATGCGGCAGTGTCTTATCTGCAAGCAGAGAAAAATCGACTATTACGGAATATGTGACGATTGCGCAAAAATTAACGAGGAACGCCGAAACCGTTCCGCTGACCTTTCGGGTTATACCGCCCTTGTCACAGGCGGCAGAATAAATATCGGCTATGCTGTGTGTCTGCGACTACTGCGGAATGGTGCGAGCGTTATTGCCGTGACGAGATACCCCTACGACGCACTCAAACGCTATTCCGCCGAGCCTGACTACGCTGATTTCCGTGACAGGCTGTACATCTGCGAGTTTGACCTCAAACGTGTTGACCGCATATCTCTGCTTATTGAATACGTGCAGACTACCTTCCCTGAGGGACTTGACATTCTCGTAAACAACGCCGCACAGACTATCCGAAAAGCACCCTCGTACTACGCAGAACTTGCCGCTGGCGAGGAGCGTCTGCGGCTGGAGTACAACGGAAATCTCCCCGAAAACTTCGTGCCGCTCACCCCGATTGAAAGCAGTGATATTATCCCGATTGACAATTCCGTTGCACCCTACGAAACCCCGAACTACAATTCGTGGGTTGCAAAGGCGGAGGAAATATCACCTGTGGAAATGCTTGAGGTACAGCTGATAAACGTCACCGCTCCGTTTCTGCTTACGGGTCAGCTGAAAGCGCACATTGCGAAAAGTCCCCACGCCAACAGATTTATCATCAATGTTTCGTCCGTTGAGGGCAGATTTAACACGAAAACAAAGCTTGCCCGCCACGTTCATACCAATATGGCAAAAGCCTCGCTTAATATGATGACCCACTCGCTTGCAGGCGAGTACGCACAGGACGGCATTCTTATGTACAGTGTAGACCCTGGTTGGGTGTCAAACCAATTCCCCGCAGATTACGAGGTGTCGAAAAATTTCAAGCCCTACCTCACCTTTGACGACGGTGCGGCGAGAATATGCGCACCCATCTACGAGCATAAGGACGACATAAAAAAGCCGAAGGACATCGGCTGTCTGTATAAGGATTACAAAATACTTGAATATTGACAGGAGGGATAACAATGACATTTCTTGAAAAACTCCTTGGAGTACCGCCCTCGGACGAGGGAAACACCCAACAAACTCAGCCGCCTGTTACCCACCACGACATAAAGGAAATATCCGACGTGCCTCAGCTTGAAATGACCTTTCAGCAGGCACAGAAGGCAGGGTTTCAGTTCTGCTATGTAAAGGGCGTGGGAGAGCCTGTTGTTTCTATTACAAAAATTTACGTAAAAAGCGAACAGGTTATTATACCAGCGAAAATAAACGGCTACAGGGTAATGTTTGTCGGAGGCAGAACTCAGGTTAAAAGGGGTGTTGGCGAATTCAAGCTGTATTTTCCAAACACGGTGCGGTTTATCGGGGAAAGGGCTTTTCTGGACAGCAGAGGGCTTACAGAAGTGTTTTTCCCTGAAGGCACGGTTACTATCGGCGAATATGCCTTCTGTTGGATTGTCAGCCTGAAGAAGCTCCACTTTGGAAAATGCACCGATATCGAGGATTTCGCATTCGGAAGTTGCAGATATCTGGAAAACGTTGAGCTTCAGGAATGCAGACTTGGCAAGTGTGCGTTCCACGACTGTAAAAATCTGCGGAGTATAAAGTGGACAAAGCTTGACTACTGCGGAGGCGGTGAGGTTTTCTACTCAACTCCGCTTGAAAAAGTAAAAGAAGTGCTGATACTCGGCAGGGTTTTTCAGAAATACAACGGCAATGACAAGGTTTATGTAGTGCCCGACGGAATTACAACAATCGGCGGTAATGCGTTTGCATGGTGCGAAACGCTTGAAAAGGTAGTGCTTCCACGTTCGGTGGACACTATCGAGTCAACCGCTTTTGCATTCTGCAGAAATCTCAGAGAAATCAACCTTGAAAACGTGGACGATATCCACGACTATGCATTTAAAGGGTGTCCCCTTAATGATGATATACAATTCAGCAAAAACGTCACGTTTCACGGCAACCCGTTCGGTCATTACCTTTTCAATAACAACCCCGAGATTATCGGATACGGCGACAGGCACACGACTCCCGATGGTATAGTGGTAAACGGCACGCTTATGACAATGGGTAGAAACTTTGTTGACGGCGTGTGGACGTTAAGCGAGGGGATTCGCCGCATAAGCTGTAAACGGCAAGAGAGCGGAACGTTTTGGGAGGACGTTTATAAAACGGTAATACTCCCGAAGAGTATGGAGCATATCGTGTCGCTGGAGTGCTTCAAAGGTGCACAGCGTATAGTGGTAAGGAACGGCAGAATGCGTATCGGAAGCAGTGAGGATATCTGCGGTTATTACAGGTGTAAAGGGCATTTCACGCTTTGCTTTGAAACGGAAAGCGGCTTATCCGAGTTTGTGTTCCATTATCCGAAATGGAAAAAGGATAACCCCGATTACGATGCTGTGGTAGAGCTTTACAAGGATTTTTTCAAAAGCATAAACTGGTCGGGCATCTGCGACTATGATGAAAGGGTGCTCAATGTGGGGCTGAGCTGGCGGCATAAGCTGGATATCGCCTACAGGCGGCTTGTGGGCGGATATATGCTCAGTGACGAAAACCGCAAACGGTATATGGATTTCGTGCGCACTCACCGCAAAAAGGGACTGCGCTATGCAACAGCCGAAAAGAACGAGCAGAAAATCGAGTTCTTCAAGGCGCTGTTCGTGGAAGAATAAACAGAAAAGCTGTCCGAGAAAAATCGGGCAGCTTTTGTATGTTTAACTTAATTGATAGTATCGTTGTACACGCCGTTCAGATATTCGTAGAAATTATCCGCAACAGGTCTGAACAATTTCAGAAGTTCTTCTTTCGGGACTGGAATTCCTTTGTCTTCACAGTCATACATAAGGTCGAAGAACGGCTCGTGGTCAATCTCGACTATGCGGCATTTTTCCTCGTCGGGCATATTGGCAAGGTCCATACAGCGGATAAAGAAACTGTCGCTGTCCCAGCCGATTGGCAAAAATCCGTTGCTTACAAGGTGCGGATTAAAAGCACGTTCAAGGTCATAAAGCGGACGCTTTATTTCGTTGCGGCCTATGGCGGTGTCAAAGCGATGGTGATAAACCGAGAAAAACGCTTTTATGCACTCGGGCAGCTTTATTCCTAGATTTTTTTCAAACTCTGCGAAATCGTCTGGGGTGACAGTAGAAGGGTACAGCTTCCAGATGTTCCATTCTTCGTTGGGGTCTGCGCCTTCTGCAAGCATTTCATCAGGAATATTCACGCCTTTGACACACATATCGCTCAGCGCTTTTCTTTTGCTGTAATACCTTTCAAAAAAATCTTTCATAAAGGCACGGTTATTTTCAATTGTCATTGCAAACACCTCCACTATTTTTATTCATTATACCACACTTAACCGCATATTTCAAGCCGATATCGGAGGTCGGCTGTTTTGTTATGTGTCGGCGTTATCCCGTATCAAAAAAATGCAAAAAAATTTAAAAAAAATATTGAAATTTAAAAAAAGATATGATATAATATAGCACATAGGGGATATTGCTGTTTACATTGTTAAAGTCGGCGATATCTCTTACCGCTTTTACAGCTGAAAGACGCGTGGGGCGGTGCTGATATCGGGCGGTTTATCAGGGTATGCCAAGCCTGCGGCTGTCTGAATTGCAAGTGGTAACAATGGCACATTCCATACAAAATAAAGGAGATTTATTATGGAGAAGATTTACACAGGTAAAACCAAGGACGTTTTCAAGCTTGAAAACGGCAACGTTATGCTGAAGTTCAAGGACGACTGCACCGGCAAGGACGGCGTGTTCGACCCTGGTGAAAATTCAGTAGGTCTTACAATCGACGGTATCGGCAAGGCTAATCTTCAGACTTCCGTTTACTACTTTGAAAAGCTGAAAGAGGCTGGCATCAAGACCCACTATGTAAGCGCTGACATAGTGTGTCTTTACGCCAGCTGCCTTCAGAAGCTCGAAATAGTAAACAGAAGTCTGGAGGTTTGCCTTGCCGATACCTTCAATGGTCAGACCAACAGTGTTTTCACCCGGATCAAAAACGCCGTCTTTG
>JAZQBH010000058.1:0-6438 GCA_045545655.1 Oscillospiraceae bacterium | reverse complement strand
ACCTCTGCGCTGTACGGTGCGGTTGAGTTCTTCGACGAGTGCAGAAAAGTCGGGATAAAGCCCATCGTCGGCTGTGAAGTGCTGATAGCCCCCGACGGACGAAAAAACAGAATGGCGGCGAACGTTTCGCCGTTCAGGCTGACCTTGCTGTGTAAGGACAAGAGGGGCTACAGCAACCTGTGCAAAATCATTGCAGAGCAGACAGAGCGTGGCATAAGCGGCGAATATCTCACCGACAAGGAGAGCATATTCTCGCACAGCGAGGGGCTTATTGCACTTTCGGGCGCAGAGGGCGGCGAGCTTGCCTTTCTGCTGTCGCAGAACCGCACAGAACAGGCAAGAGCGGCGGCGATGGAATACAGACAGGTGTTCGGCAATGATTTCTTTATCGAGCTTTCTGCGCACAACATAGCCGCACAGCTGCGTATGTGCAACCTTCTGCGGCAGCTTTCCCGTGAAACGGGAATACGTGCGGCGGCAACGAATTTCGTGCATTACGTGGATAAATCCGATAGTATGGTTCAGCGGCTGCTGTCGTGTATCGGGCAGAATAAGCGGATAACGGAGGAAAATCCCCTTGCACTGCCCACGGAGGAATACTACCTCAAAACCGCAGACGAAATGTTACAGGTGTTTGAGCCTGAGGAACTAGAAATTACCGCCGAAATCGCCGACAGGTGCACGTTTGAGTTTGAGTTCGGTGTAACGAAACTCCCGCTGTTCACGCAGGAGGGTGTTACCGATAATGCCGCCTATATGCGGCGGCTGATTTCAGAGGGTGCGGTTGAGCGTTACGGAGAAAATCCGCCGAATGCCGCACAGATACAGGAGCGCATAGACCTTGAATTTGGCATTATAAGCCGTATGGGCTTTGTGGACTACTTCCTTATTGTGTGGGATTTCGTTCACTATGCGAAAACAAACGGAATTTCGGTAGGTCCTGGCCGTGGAAGCGGTGCGGCGAGCATCTGTGCGTATTGTATGGGGATTACCGACATCGACCCGCTGAGATTTAATCTGCTGTTTGAGCGTTTTCTCAATCCCGAGCGAACCTCAATGCCCGATTTTGATATAGACTTCTGCAACGAACGCAGAGGCGAGGTTATAGAATACGTCCGCAGACGCTACGGCGGCGACCATGTTGCGCAGATAGTGGCATTCGACACGCTTAAAGCGAGAATGGCAGTGCGTGATACGGGCAGAGTGCTTGGCATTCCTCTGCCGACCGTTGACAGAGCGGCAAAGCTTATCGAGTCGTATCACTCCACGCTTGCCGAAGAGGTGAAAAGCGGCAGACTCGGCGAACTGTATAACTCCGAGCCCGAAGTGAAGCGGCTGATTGACGCCGCTATGCGTATAGAGGGACTTCCGCGGCACACAACTGTTCACGCCGCTGGAGTGCTTATCACCCGTGAACCTGCTGTGGAATACGTTCCGCTTAAAATGGAGAGCGGCACGTATACGGCGCAGTACACTATGACCCAGCTTGAACGGCTTGGTCTGCTGAAAATGGACTTCCTCGGACTGAAAAACCTCGCCGTTATCGACAAAACCGTTGCGGCGGTAAGGCGGAAAATCCCTGATTTTGACATCGGCAGTATTCCCGAGAATGATAAAGCCGTGTACGAAATGCTCGGCCGTGGGGAAACGGCTGGCGTGTTCCAGTTTGAAAGCGACGGAATGACCGATATGCTGAGAAGGCTGAAACCGCAGTCTGTAGAGGATTTAACGGCGGCAATTGCCCTCTACCGACCGGGGCCTATGGCAAGTATCCCTAAATACATTGAAAACCGCCATAAAAAACCAGAGGACATTCAGTATACTCACCCGATGCTGAAGGAAATACTAAGCGTGACCTACGGGTGCATTGTCTATCAGGAACAGGTTATGCAGATATGCCGTGTAATGGGCGGATATTCCTACGGTCAGGCTGACTTGGTGCGCCGTGCAATGTCGAAGAAAAAGCACGACATTATGGAAAAGGAGCGCTCTGCGTTTGTTTACGGCAACGAGAATGTGAGCGGTGCAATCCGCAACGGAGTGCCCGAGAATATCGCCAATGCAATATTTGACGAGATGTCGGGGTTTGCGTCGTATGCGTTCAACAAGGCGCATGCGGCGGCGTATGCAACGGTTGCATACCGCACGGCATATCTGCGGTGCAGGCACTATGCGGAGTATATGTCGGCGCTGATTACGGCATTTCCCGAAAAGCTGGCTGACTATGCACAGGATATAAAAAACAGCGGTGCTAGGGTACTGCCGCCAGACGTTAATTCGAGTATGGCTGAATTTTCGGTGGAGAACGGCGCAATCCGCACGGGGCTGTCGTGCATACGCAATCTCGGTCAGGATTTTGCGGTGCAGATTGTAAAGGAACGTGAAAACGGAAAGTTCCTCTCGGCGGTGGATTTCGCCGTGCGTATGGAGCAATACGGCTGTACCAGACGTCACCTTGAGGCACTGGCGAAGTGCGGCGCTCTTGACGGAGTATCGCCCAACCGCCGTGCACTGCTTATGGGGATAGACGACGTGCTGGATTACGCCAGCCGTGAATATTCACGCAAAGCAAGCGGTCAGATAGACCTGTTCGAGATTTCGGGCGAGGAAATGAAACAGCCTGTGCTTGCGGATATGCAGGACTTTTCTCCTATTCAGAAGCTGGGCTTTGAAAAAGAGATGATGGGCGTTTATCTGTCGTGCAATCCTGCCGAACTGTATTCCGACAAGCTTTGCGATGACAGCATATTCCTTGCGGATATTGCAGGCGTGGGCGTGGGCGCACAGGTGACGTTTGTGGCACTGCTCAATTCGTGCAGACGTATCGTGGCGAAAAACGGCAAGCCTATGCAGTTTCTGCATTTTGAGGACGCAACCGCCGATACGGAAGGCGTGCTGTTCGACGAGGCAGACCTCAGAGAGGGCGAGGTATATTTTGTTTGTGCAAGAATATCTATGCGCAACGACCGCAGAAGCCTTGTAATAGAAAAAGCGCTGAACGCAGAAAGACTTCCGCCAAAGCAGAGAAGAACGCTGTTTATACAGTTTTCTGGCAGCAGCGACCCACGTATCAGGCAAGCAGAGGATATTCTGATGGAATATCGTGGTGCGGCACAGGTGAAGTTGTGCTATGCCGACACCCGCACGGTGTTTTCGCCCGACAGCGTGAGGGGAGTGCGTATCTGCACAAGGCTTACGGAAAGGCTTGCTCAACTGCTGGGAAAAGGAAACGTTATCATTAAATAATTCGGCTTGTCAAGCGGTTTTACGGCAAATTCGGCTTTTGTGCTGATTGTAGAATTAACACCAAAATACGGTTGAAAAACTGGTGAAATTTGTTCAAAAATCTGCTTGACTAGTATGAGATATTTGTAGTAAAATGATAATGTAGTGTAACTATAAATATGGTGCTCCGTTTTTGCGGTGTTTCCAAATTTAAGGTAAAGGGGATTACAACATTATGGCTAAGAAGATTGGCGTCCTTACAAGCGGCGGCGATGCGCCCGGAATGAATGCGGCGGTCCGTGCCGTTACCAGAACTGCTCTTTACAAGGGATTTGAGGTAGTCGGTATTCTCCGTGGATACAACGGTCTGCTCAACAGCGAATTCAGAACTCTTACAAGAGGCTCTGTGTCCGATGTTATCCAGCGTGGCGGTACTATGATTTACACCGCAAGATGTTCTGAATTCAAGGAATTCGAGAACATTATGAGAGCAAAGGAAATCTGCGAGCGTGAGAACATCAGCGGTATTGTTGCAATCGGCGGCGACGGCACATTCAGAGGTGCTGCTGACCTGTCAAAGGCAGGTGTTCCGTGCGTTGGTATCCCCGGAACTATTGATAACGATATCCAGTGCTCCGACTATACTATCGGCTACGACACTGCTATGAACACAGTTGTTCAGATGATAGACAAACTGCGTGACACAAGCCAGTCACACGAGCGTTGTGCAGTCGTTGAGGTTATGGGCAGACGTGCTGGTCACATTGCGCTGTCAACTGGTCTTGCGTGCGGTGCAACTGCGGTTATCGTACCCGAAATGCCCCACGATATGCAGTCTACAATCGAGCGTATCAAGGAAGTGCGCAAGATGGGCAAGAAGCAGTTCATCATCGTTGTTGCCGAGGGCGTTGGCGGTGTTGACAAGATTGCAAAGGAAATCCAGGCGGCAACAGGCATTGAGTCCAGAGCGACCATTCTCGGACACGTTCAGCGTGGCGGTTCGCCAACTGTCCGTGACAGAGTTATGGCGTCTGAAATGGGCTACTATGCGGTAGAACTGCTTGAAAAGGGCATCGGCAACCGTGTTGTTGGTCTTAAGGATGGCAAGGTTTACGATGTGGATATCCAGGAGGCACTCACAATGAAGAAGCCCTTCAACGAGCGCCGTTACAAAATCTGTAACGAAATCAACTTCTGATAGTTGATTTTGAGGAGCGTAGGCTCCATAAAATAAAACAATAACAGAGTAGAAGGCTTTGCGTTAAGTGCCTCAGGGACGGAGAGTTGCCCTGAGGACGAAAAGCGCAGAGGTGAAAACACCTTGAACGCTTGCGGTAAGGCTTTCGCATCTCGCTGTACATAACCGAATAAGAGCCATTGTGCTTATTTCTTTGTGTATGGACGAAAAGGAGGATAAGACAATGGCTTTTTTAGGAAGTTTCAAAAAATCAGCAATGGAGCTTAAAGATGTGCGTGCTATCACGGTGACGGCACTGTTCATCGCACTGGATCTGGCTATCAAATCCCTTACAGTGACGATTATGCCAGACCTTAAGGTGTCGTTTGCGTTTGTGGCAAAGGCGTGTATAGGAATGCTTTACGGCCCTACCGTGGGATTTATCTCGGGTGCGGTGTCGGATATCATCAGCTTTCTTATCAAGCCAACAGGCACGTTTTCGCCGCTGTTTACGCTGGTTGAGGCAACGGGCGCAATGCTTTACGGACTGTTTCTGTACAACATAAGAATGACGAAAATTGAATTCGGCAGCAAATCGGATTTCGGTAAAAGCGTTAAGCAGAACGGAAAGCAGATTATCCGCATTATGCTTGCAAAGCTGTCGGTAGTAGTTGCGTGCAACCTGATAATGACTCCGCTGGCACTGGTTATTACTCAGTCGATGGAGGCCGGCACACTGGTGTACGGCTCAGTGCTTATGAAGTACCCCGCACGTCTGCTGAAAAATGCAATTCAGTACCCCGTTGACTGCTTTATGCTGATTATTCTGCTGCCGATTGTGGCGGTAGCTTATAATCTGGTGTTCAGGTCGCATAAGAAAAATATTGTGGAGATACAAAAATGAATAAATTAGGTTTTATCGGATTTGGAAATATGGGCAGCGCCATCGTGCGTGGAGTAAACAACAAGCTTGGAAACACCGCTGTTTTCGTTTATGATACAGACCCTGAAAAGCTTAAGGGACTTACACATCACGGTGCAACTGCGGCTGGCTCTGTCGGGGAAATCGCAAAAAGATGTGGATATATCGTGCTTGCGGTGAAGCCTCAGCAGCTTGACGAGGTGCTTGAGGAAATCAAGAAGGCTGACAACAAGGAAATTGTAATTATTTCCATCTGTGCGGGAATTTCAGCAGAGTACATCAGAAAGCGCACCTTCGACAGTGCGAAAATCGTGCTTGTTATGCCGAATACTCCTATGATGCTCGGCAAGGGTGCGTCTGCAATGTGCAAGTGCAAGAACGTTTCTGATACTGAGTTTGCGTTTGCAAAGAAGATTATCAGCTCTTGCGGTATCACAGAAACAATCCCCGAGGATAAGATGAAGGAGATTATTGCGATAAACGGCTCTTCTCCTGCGTTTATCTACATCTACGCAAAGGGCTTTATGCAGTATGCGGAAAAGGTCGGAATAGACGGCGATGCGGCTCTGAGATTGTTTGCACAGTCGCTTATCGGCTCTGCGAAGATGATGACCGAAAGCGGTATGACTATCGACGAACTGATAAAGCAGGTTTCCTCGCCCGGAGGCACTACCCTTGCAGGACTTCAGGAGCTGTATGACGGTCACCTTACTGACACCGTTGTCAAGGCTTGCGAGGCCTGCACCAAGAGAGCTTACGAGCTTGGCGAAAAGAAATGACATAGAATTAACTCTCCGCTGTTAAGGCGTGCCGCCTTGGTCAATTCGTAGCAAGTGTTGTTGCGAACACAGGTTGGCACTCGATAGTGAAAAAACTTCTTTTCACTATCTTGCTAACTGGCGGAGGGTTTTGTACATATTTACTAAAATTTTATGATGTTATTTGTGGGTTGTTGAACTGTTTTTTGTGTTTAGGGGTGTTTTGTTGATAGTTGCTATTGACAAATCGTGAAAATTATAGTATTATTAAATAATAGGGAAGTTGTAACTTTGGCAAGATGTTCCTCGCTTTTGAGGCGGGTTCTGTTTGCTGCGTTAAATGACGGGGTAAGCCC
>JAZQBH010000057.1:0-3259 GCA_045545655.1 Oscillospiraceae bacterium | reverse complement strand
CTGAGGAAATTGCCAAGCTGTTTGCGGCACAGGACGCTCCTGCCGCACAGGACTCTCCTGCGGCTAATGAGGCTGAACAGACCGCTCCCGTAGAGGAAGTTAAGGAAGAAAGCAAGCCGTCAGGCGGCAATATGTCACCCGAGGAAATCGCCAAGCTGTTTGCCGCACAGGAAACCGCTCCCGTGGCAGAAGAACCTAAAACGGAAGATACTCCTAAGTCATCAGGCGGTAATATGTCCCCCGAGGATATTGCCAAGCTGTTTGCGGCACAGGAAACCGCTCCTGTAGCAGAAGAGCCTAAAGCCGAAGATACTCCTAAGTCATCAGGCGGCAATATGTCCCCTGAGGATATTGCCAAGCTGTTTGCGGCACAGGACGTTCCTGCGGCTAATGAGGCTGAACAGACCGCTCCCGTAGAGGAAGTTAAGGAAGAAAGCAAGCCGTCAGGCGGCAATATGTCCCCTGAGGAAATTGCTAAGCTGTTTGCCGCACAGGAAACCGCTCCTGTAGAGGAAGTCGCTCCCGTTGAAGAACCGAAGTCATCAGGCGGTAATATGTCCCCTGAGGATATTGCCAAGCTGTTTGCCGCACAGGAAACCGCTCCTGTTGAAGAGGTCGCACAGGTCGCACAGGTCGCACCTGCCAAGGAAGAACCTAAGGCAAGTTCGGGCGGCAATATGACACCTGAGGAAATCGAGGCGCTCCTCAACAATATGAAGCAAGATGCACAGATGTAAATAACACCGCACCGCCGATTGTCTGATTGGCGGTGCAACGGTATAATTACACAAATTCAACACACAGCTTTAACGTGTTTTATTCAATCGTATGATACTATATAAAAAAGACTATTAAAACAGAAGGTGCAAAATGGACGAAAACAATTTAAAGAGAACTATGCAGAACGCCCCTCAGACATTGTCGCAGGTACATCAGTTTTTATCAGAGGATATGGGTCAACAGATGATGGAACAGCTGTTCAAGTTTATGGAGATGGAGCATCTGTACGAGTCGGCAATCCGTGAGGTTAAGACAAAGCTGGAAATCCTCGACAGCGAGTTCCGCACAAAATATGCCTACAACCCTATTCACCATATCGACGACAGACTGAAATCTCCGCAGAGTATGATGGAAAAGCTTCAGCGCAAGGGTCTGCCGATAAGCGTTGACAGCGTTCGCCAGAATCTGCACGATATTGCGGGCGTGCGTGTTATCTGCAACTACATAGAGGACATCTACACCGTTGCGGAACTGCTCACCAAGCAGGACGACGTTACACTGCTCACGATGAAGGACTACATCAAGAATCCCAAGCCCAACGGCTACCGCAGTCTGCACCTTGTAATTGAAACACCCGTGTTCTTGTCGGAGTGCAAGGAGATGGTACACGTTGAGGTGCAGATACGCACAATCGCAATGGACTTCTGGGCAAGCCTTGAGCATCAGCTGAAGTACAAAACCGACACCGAGGTTTCCGCTGAGCTTGCTGAGCAGCTTCGTGACTGCGCCGAAACCATCGCCGCAACCGACATAAAAATGCAGGAAATATACCGCACACTCAAAGAAATCAACTGACTTTTCGGGAGGAAAACAAAATGACAGGCTTAGTGATTATCACCCCCACAGGCGAGCCGGCCTCAAAGACGGTTATCAGCAAAATAACCGCCGCAAGGCGTGCCGCCTGTTGCCCTCTGTCGGCGGCGTCCTGCCGCCTTTTGGGGCAACGGCACCATCATCCTTGATGGTGCCTTTTGCAATTCGTAGCAAGTGTTGTTGTGAACACAGATTGCTACTCAATAGTGAAAAAACTTCTTTACGGCTCCCTCACTAAGCTTTGAAACGCTTGCGCAGTATATTCTTCCGATATTGCAGAAATCCATAGCCAAAGCTCAGGCACAGAAAAATCAAGGCGAATAATTCAAACGGCTGTTTCATTATCGGAACAGCCGTTTCTACATTTATATAGAAATCCGCTTCTCCGAGTTGTGCAAAATTCATAAAAAGCGAAAAACTATAAGAGATTTTTTGTAAATTGCGTGACATTTCCGCTCAAATATGTTATAATTTATAAAGATGGGGTATTCCCTGAAATCTGAAAATGCTTTATCAATAAACAACCAGCAGGGGGCGGTATTATGAGCAAGAAAATCATTACAATTTCAAGACAATACGGCAGCGGCGGACGTGAGATAGGCAATAAGCTTGCCGAAAAAATAGGCGCAGACTTCTACGATAAAAAGCTGCTTGAAATAGCGTCCGAAAAGAGCGGAATACATAAATCCCACTTTGAGGACAACGACGAAAAGCGCCCGAACAGCTTTTTGTATCTGCTGTCCACCACCTACGGACAGGGCGGCGTGCCGCTTGATGATACTATCTTCTTCGCACAGCTCAACTCCATTCAGAAGATAGCCTCCGAAAGCGAAAGCTGTGTTATCATCGGCAGATGTGCAGACTACGCTCTGCGTGACTTCAAGGACGTGGTGAACATCTTCATCAGTGCACCCATTGAGGAAAGAATAAAGCGTGTAACCGAAATTTACAACGTAAACACCAAGCACGTTGAGGAATACATCAAGCGCATAGACAAACAGCGTACCTCTTACTACAACTACTACACCGACAGAAAATGGGGTATGCCGTGGAACTATCAGCTGTGCATAGACAGCTCAGCACTGGGAATTGACGGCTCTGTAAAGCTGATTGAGCAGTTCCTCGACGACTACTATAATAAGTAAATAAGTTAAAGGGCTGTTCCGTGTGGAATAGCCCTTTTGGTGTGTTAAGGTTGTTTGTAGCTCTTTGTTTTACCTCGGACGATTGCATACACGGCAAGTATCTGCTATATCAGGATTTACAGTATGACACTTTAAACATTTCCAAGTTGAAGTAGGTTTGGGTTGATTACAATTTGGACATTGTTTTTCGCTGATGGGGTTTAAAGAATTGCAATTTGAACAAACCCACGATGAAAGAGATTTCTCTGATTTTACATTTTTGTGGGTTCCACATACAACGCAATAATTCATAGAGTCGGGGTTGCTTTTGCCACACTTTGGGCATTCCCAATATTGTTTTATATCAGTATCATCTTCAGACAAGAGTTCATTTTGATTTGTTTCATTATTTTTACTTATTTTATTTATTTGACTTATTTCATTTTTTGTAATTTTTAAATCCTCTCTTATTTCATATACTGAATTAATAAATTCTAAAGACAATCCCCATAAAGAGTGTATCACTATTGCATAGAAAACAC
>JAZQBH010000056.1:0-2733 GCA_045545655.1 Oscillospiraceae bacterium | reverse complement strand
CTTGCTTTTGCCGTATGACAAGGGCGGCATATCTGCACAAATCAGAGAAAACGGCAAGGTGTTCAGCGAGGAATACACCGAAAACGGAATACTGCTTGACGCGCTTGTGGATATAACGCTTATTTCAAAGGTGAGCGAATTTGCCGTTGACTAACGGTTTTACAGAGTAACCTCACAGACGCCTGTGGGTCTTATCGCCATTGCGTGGCATTTTCCTGCGCCGATAGTGCGCTCCATAACCATTTTGAAGCCTACCCAGTCGTTGTGCGGCACAAATGCCTGCAATGTGCCTGTGTAGCCTTCACTGCATACTCTCAGTGCGCCCTTCCTGTGGAGGGCGTATTCTGCTGTGTTGAATGCAATGGACATATCCTGATGACGGACATCGCTGTCAGAATAGACATTCTGAAGATACTTGAAAGACGAATTTCCGCTTTCGGATATTGCGTTCATAAAGTCAGCGATATTATCCTTTTTGAGAGCGTGAACCATACGTTCCACACGGTTGTTTTCACGGAAGAAATGTATTGCCCTCAGAACGGCTCTGTCGCCGAATGTACGGCGAAGTTCGTTGATGTTAAGTATCACGTCTGAAATGGAAAGCGAACGCAGGTTCTCACACTCGAAAAAGCCTGCAACCGCACGCATTTCGTCCTTAATTTCGTTGATATCATCATCATATTTGCTCGAATTGCCGAGGTTTATTATACAAAGTGTGTGTTCACATTTGCTTAAATCATAGGGGATTACTTCAACGATTGGTGCGCCGTCGTCCTTGAAGTCGATTGACGCAAAACCGCCGAACGCACACGCAGTCTGACTGGTGAGGTTAGTAGTTCTCCCGAAGTAGTCCTCCTCAGCTTTGCAGGCTACGCTTGCAAGCGTTGAAAGTTCTACCTTGCCATCATTGAACAACGATGACATCATCTGAGCAATCAGTACTTCAAAAGGTGCGGCAAGTGATAATCCTGTGCGGCTTGCGGCGTCAAGGAAAACGTAAGCACGGAATCCGCCTGTTTTCAACCCCGAATTCCTGAAATTTTCAAGTATTCCTCTTATCAGAGCGGCAACAGTACCTGATTCATCGTCACGCTTTGCCGTGTCCGACAGGTCAATTCTGATTTCCTCTGAGTTGCTGGGCTTTACAACAGCGAAATTGTCGTCTGTTGTTTCAGCAACAGCGATAACGTCAGCATTGACGCTTGCCGCAAATACCTTTCCGTTGTTGTGGGCAGTCTGATTTCCGCATAACACTGTTGAGGCAGGCGCTGAAAAGAACCTTGCGTTTTCGCTGATTGACTTGAAGTAATCAATGAATGCACCCCTGAGTGCTTTGTAACGGTTAGTCTGTTCAATAAGCTGCGAGTGATTGTAGAGCGTTTTAAGCTCTCTTATAACTGGCCGCATTGGATTTCTCCTTTTGTTGTCTTTTTCTTTATTTACACATTTTTTTATTTTTCTGTATAGAACATATGCTTTGGTTTTTCTTTATGTGCAGAGGTTGAAAGCACCAACCCCATACAGGCGTGCATCATAACCATCGCCGTTCCGCCTGTGCTGATAAACGGCAGGGGAATGCCGATTACGGGAATAACCGACAGCACCATTCCGATATTGATAACACTGTGGAAGAACACAATTGCAAAAACTCCCACGCATATCAGCTGACCAAGTTTGTCCTGTGCACCCGACGCATTTGAAAGTAGCTTAAGGCACAGAATAGCAAGTGCTATAACTACCGCCATACAGCCGATAAAGCCCATTGTCATACCGATGTATGAGAAGATGAAGTCATTGTAGATTTCGGAGGTGTAGGTGTAGCTGTCGGACTCGAAACCAAGTCCCTTCAGCTGACCTGAACCAAGTGCGATTTTTCCGTTGTACTGCTGGAAATAGTCGCCAAGACGCTCAGCCTCCTGCATTTCCTCGTCGAACAATATAAGAAAACGCTTTTTGTGGTGCGGCTTCATAATGAACTTCCACGCAACGAACAGTACAGCAGGCACAGCCGCAACACCTGCAAGGATATACTTCCACGAAATGCCGCCTACAAACAGCATACAAATGAAGATAAACAAGAATACAAGCGCCGAACCAGCGTCGCCCTGATGGATAATTATTGCCACAGGCGCAAGTCCGTGCACGCACACAAGCGCAAGCTGCGGCAGGGAATTTATCTTGTCGCCAAGCCGTGAAATGTGCGTTGCAAGCGTTAAGATGAATACAAATTTCAGTATCTCTGAGGGCTGGATAGTCATAAAGCCCAGATCGATCCACGCAGCGTCGTCGTCACGCTTCACCGCAAGCGGTGTATACAGCAGCAGTTGTAGAATCAGCGCAACAGGTGCATACAAAAACCAGTATTTTGAAAGCATTTTGTAATTGAAAAAGCTTACTGCAAATGATGCGAACACGCCAAGAATTGCGGCGATGGTCTGGGTTTTAGCAGTGCTTTCATTTACAAAGCCTGTTTTAACCATTGTGTTTACAAGAAACACGTCAAATATTGTTATTCCTATGCAGATGATGGGCAGAATTTTGTCCACATTGCGGAAATAATTCTTGATATAATCTAATACTTCTTTCATTTTACCCCTGTGAATATAAATCAGCAAATCTGCTGATACTGTAATTTATCGGATTGTAGTCTGCCATATATGCAACCGCTTGGACAGACCGTAGTAATTCAGTAATAAAGCTTGTAGTAATTATACAGTAAGGGCGAATGTCGGA
>JAZQBH010000055.1:0-5634 GCA_045545655.1 Oscillospiraceae bacterium | reverse complement strand
GAAAGGCAGGTTGCTCACGTGTTACTCACCCGTCCGCCACTGATCAGAGAACCGAAGTCCTCGTCACCGTTCGACTTGCATGTGTTAGGCGTGCCGCCAGCGTTCGTCCTGAGCCAGGATCAAACTCTTTAAAGTTTGTATTAAAACAGCCAATTTCTTGACCATTATAATCTTGTTAGCTCAGATATCTAACGCTCAGCGTCTTTATAATAAAACGCGTCAAGTTGTTTATCCGAAATCATTTCATTATTTAATTCATAAGAATTAACAAGGTAATGTTTCTTTATTGTTCAATTTTCAAGGAGCTGGTCATCTCCGCTCAACCGCCTCAAACTTTGTCAGTTTTTAGCAGCCTTTCTCGCGGCGACTAGATTATTATATCACATCTTTCGATGTTTGTCAAGAGGTTTTTTGAAGTTTTTTCAATTTTTTTTGAAATATTTTTCGTTTTTCCTCTCGTTTCGCCATTCTTTCGAGCGAACTTTAACATTATATCACATCCCGTGATATTTGTCAATAAGTTTTTCAGAATTTTTTGAAATTATTTTTCAAATTTCTGTTTTCTGAAAATCCGCTGTTCTCTGAGTTTCCTCAGCAGGCGAACTCGTTTATTTTACCACAATCGACTTGATTTGTCAATAGGTTTTTAAAAAATATTTTCAGTTTTTTAATTTCCTTAGCAATCTCATCAAATCACTTAATTATATATTATATACCTTATTTTAATATACGGGTTTAATTTCTCTATTGACTTAATATCAACTATTCCCCTGCCAAACCGCCTTTATACTGTTCATAGTTACTAAATTATCAAAAGGACTTGCTATTTTTTTCACAAACTACTTGACATAGTTGTCAAAATGTGATAAAATTTAAGAGTATTGTGAGTGTACCAAGCCAGTAATTACTTACATCAGCGGTTCACTTACCACTAAATTTCAGATTGCCGAAAAGGCATTCAGATTTCCACAGGAGGAAACACAATGAGAGTTTACAATTTCAGCGCAGGCCCTGCCGTTCTGCCCGAAGAGGTTCTTAAAGAAGCGGCTGCAGAAATGCTTGATTACAACGGAACAGGTATGTCCGTTATGGAGATGTCACACCGCTCAAAGGCTTATGACGAAATCATCAAGACTGCCGAGCAGGATCTCCGTGATATTATGAATATCCCCGACAACTATAAGGTACTGTTCCTTCAGGGCGGTGCTTCCCAGCAGTTTGCAGCAGTTCCTATGAATATGATGAAGAACAAGAAGGCTGCTTACATAATCACAGGTCAGTGGGCTAAGAAGGCTTACGAAGAAGCTAAGATGTACGGCGAGGCTGTTGC
The DNA here is from genome assembly GCA_045545655.1 of Oscillospiraceae bacterium. GTDB lineage: Bacteria > Bacillota > Clostridia > Oscillospirales > Ruminococcaceae > CAG-115. The sequence continues at coordinate 4,304 of JAZQBH010000055.1, read as the reverse complement.
TGTTGCGTCTTCCGCAGACAAGACCTTCTCCTATATCCCCGACTGCTCCAACCTTGATATCCCCGCAGACGCTGACTATGTTTACATCTGCGAGAACAACACAATCTACGGAACAAAGTTCTGGGAGCTTCCCGATACAAAGGGCAAGGACCTCGTTTCCGACGTTTCTTCCTGCTTCCTCAGCGAGCCTGTTGACGTATCCAAGTACGCTGTAATCTACGGCGGCGTTCAGAAGAACATCGGCCCTGCAGGTCTGGTAATCTCCATTATCCGTGAAGACCTCATCACTGACGATTGCCTCGCTGGCACTCCCACAATGCTCAAGTGGAAGACACAGGCTGACAACGACTCCCTCTACAACACACCTAACTGCTACGCTATCTACATCTGCGGCAAGGTGTTCAAGTGGATTAAGAAGATGGGCGGTCTTGAGGCTATGAAGGCTCACAACGAGAAGAAGGCTAAGATTCTTTACGACTTCCTCGACAGCAGCAAGCTGTTCAAGGCTACCGTTGAGAAGAAGGACCGTTCTCTGATGAACGTTCCTTTCGTTACAGGCAACGACGAGCTTGACGCTAAGTTCGTTAAGGAAGCAAAGGCTGCCGGCCTTGAAAACCTCAAGGGTCACCGTTCTGTCGGCGGTATGAGAGCTTCCATCTACAACGCTATGCCTATCGAAGGCGTTGAAAAACTCGTTGAGTTTATGAAGAAGTTCGAGGCTGAAAATGGATAATCGTTTCATAGTAGTGCTTCACGAGGTTGACCGAGGAAATACTCAGATTCTTGTAGACAAGGTTACAGGCGTAAACTACCTCTGGCACGCAAATGGCTCTGGTGGCGGAGGACTGACTGTTCTTTTAGACAAGGACGGAAAACCCGTTGTCACTCCTATTGAAAAGTAACTGTAAACACTTTCTCCCCCACTATCAGCGAAGGCTCGGCACAGATACTTTCTTCATCATCGAGCGGCAAACTATATCCACGATAAAATTTGCTACGAAATGACGAAGGCGGCACGCCTTGGGAGAACACTATATTTTTACGGTATATCTGCCGTAAAGGAGGAAATATATTATGTATAATATTCAGACTCTTAACAAAATCGCCGCTTGTGGTACTGACCTGCTTGACAAGAGCAAGTACACCTTCGGCGACGATATTGCAAACCCCGACGCTATCCTTGTTCGTTCCGCTTCTATGCACGAAATGGAGCTTGGCGATAACCTTCTCGCAATTGCAAGAGCAGGCGCAGGCACAAACAACATTCCGATTGAAAAGTGCAGCGAAAAGGGCATTGTTGTATTCAACACACCCGGCGCAAACGCAAACGCTGTTAAGGAACTCGTTCTCTGTGGACTTTTCCTCTCTTCGAGAAAGGTTGTTGCTTCTACCGAGTGGATCAAGACCCTCAAGGGCAAGGGCGACGAGGTAGGCAAGCTTGTTGAAAAGGGCAAGAGCCAGTTTGCTGGTCCTGAAATCAAGGGCAAGAAGCTTGGCGTTATGGGCCTGGGCGCAATCGGCGCACTGGTTGCAAACGCTGCTGCGGCTCTCGGTATGGAGGTTTACGGTGCTGACCCGTTCCTTTCTGTTGACGGCGCTCTTCACCTCTCCACCAAAATCCACTACGTAAAGAACAACGATGAAATTTTCGAGAAGTGCGACTATATCACACTTCACGCACCTGCTACCCCCACAACAAAGGGTATGATTAACGCTGAATCCATCGCAAAGATGAAGAAGACCGTTCGTATCCTCAACTTTGCAAGAACAGACCTCGTTGACAGCCAGGCTATCATCGACGCTCTCGCAAACGGCGGAATGGCGGCTTACGTAACCGACTTCGCAACTGACGACCTTATCGGCGTAGAGGGCGTTACAGCGCTTCCTCACCTCGGTGCGTCTTCTCCTGAAAGCGAAGACAACTGCGCAATTATGGCTTGCAACGAAATTGCCGCTTACCTTGAAAAGGGCGACATCATCAACAGTGTAAACCTTCCTAACGTATGCGTTCCTATGACAGGCGACGCTAAGGTATGCGTAATCCACAAGAACGTTGAGGGTCTGCTGACAAAGGTTACAGCAGTAACTGCTGAGTGCGGCATCAACATCGAGAATATGGAAAGCAAGTCCAAGAAGGATATGGCTTACACTGTTCTTGACGTTAAGGGCAACACCTCTGGTATCGAGGACAAAATCAAGGCTATCGCTGATGTTGTAGGCGTAAGAGTTGTAAAGTAATTCCTTTACTTAATAAAACCGACAGGCTGTGAGTTTTTCACAGCCTGTTTTTTATTTAACCCATTGTGAAATCTGCCAATCAAGTGCCCGCTCTTTTGTTAAATCTGCCGAAATATTGCGTTTTTGGGGATTATTTTCAAAAAGTGCCATAGCAAATCCGACCCTAAAAAAGATTTATATTATAGAGGGGTAAATTTTGATTATGCCAATCGTGGCTATTCACGCTGAAGGTATTGAAATCTTCAATGTTATCGGGTATAATGAAAGCAAGGTAGTGTTCCCCCGTCTGCGAAGCTGTATCGGGAGTTTTGCAAACAAAGCGGCAAAAAATCTGCACTTTCTCCTCTAAAACAATTGACGTAAGTTATTTCGTGATATCGGTAAGCGGAATAATCTGCAACAGAAAAACTACAACAATTTCAGGAGGACATTTTTATGAACACAAAAATTATGAAACGGATTTTGTCGGGCATAGCAAGCACGTGTGTTGCTATTTGTACGTCAGCAACAGCATTTGCATCAAATTCAACAAATTCATACATCATAGACGCTACAAAGACAGAAACATCTTCTGAAGACTTAGGTAGCCTTAAAGGTGAAATGTATATTTGGATTCACAATAATCTCTCAAACACTTACTATGATGATACAGAAAAACAAAGAATAATTGAGGAATATCTTAATTCTTCAGAGTTTGTTTTGCAGTATCAAGTTGATAGACAAGCCGCACTGGATACGATTATTACAAAACTTGAAATAAACAATCGAATCAAACAAAAAGAAAATCAGGTGGCACCAAGAGGTGTTTATAATAATGGTAGTTTATATTCCTGCACGGTAAATACAAGTATTGTTCAAGAAAAAGATACATGGTGCGGAGTAGGAAGTACCCTTATGGCACTGACCGGCATATCTTCACACAACAGCTATAGCCTGATTTCCAATTATACAGAGCCTACACAGACACAAATCAGTAAAGAAGTAATTCCTAGAGGAGAAACAACCGCCTATGTATACGCTATTGCAAATTACTTAAACTCGCAACTTACCACAAGCAAATATGTCTATACAGAAATACGTAACAACACAACTGTTGCAGAATTAACCAACCATATAAAATACAGTTTAGCCGCTGGCCGCCCTGTTATTCTTAACGCAGCTCCATACGGAACTTTATCATATTATAATGGAAGCGGTATCGACAGTTCATATCGTCACTATATTGTTGTTGATGGTTATGATAGAAGTTCAGATACCTTTTGGGTGGCAGACTGCACCTATCATAAAAAATATCAAGGACGTCACTACAGAGTGTCACCGTCAGAAATCAGAGATTGTGTGGAGGGCAATTATATAATTCATGCGTAAGAATATATTTATAATTTTAGTATTGACTATGTTGTTTTGCTGTGGTTGTTCTTCCAAACAATGGAATGAAGGAACACCGCTCAACTATAACAGGAGTTTATCAGAACAGTTTTCGCAGGCACCAGAACATCTTGACAGCCTTCTCCCTACTGACCCTTACACCAAGGATATGGTTGAAAAATTATTAGGAACAAAAGAGTATGAACTCCTTATTAACAATTACAAAGCATCTGGAAGATATGATGGAGTTGAAATGATTGTATGGAATGATGCAGAATATTTTAATATTTCTGACAAAGAAACATTTTGCCTTATAAATTATGGTGTTAATCAGGCAGTACAACCCAAATGCTTTGAGATATACAACGTAAACACACAAAAGACAGATTTGATAGTGTCATCTTCCGACTCGTTTATAATCGACAGTATATCGGACGGAACAAACCTGTATGTTCTTTGCTCGGACGGGAAAATGCTCTGCGTTTATGAAAATAAATCCATTAAAGAAGTAACTGGGGTATTTGACAATTCGATACATTTAGAAGAAATATCTCTTTCAGGTAATTCATCTGAGCTTTATGTTGTTGATGCTTCCCAAGAAAAAATTTGGTCGGAAAACATCAAAAATCTGTTTCAATTTCCTACGCAGAATTTACAGTAAAGTAAAAATCACCCACTTACAAAATCCGCCTTAAAGG
>JAZQBH010000054.1:0-13635 GCA_045545655.1 Oscillospiraceae bacterium | reverse complement strand
CCTACACAATGATGAAAAACGAAAACAGAATGAGCAGAATTACCTCGGCAATATTGAAGTAACCATTTTTGTGTGAAAATGATTATGCCGCAGCGAATTTTGCTGCGGCTTTTTTGCGCCCAAAAATACTTGGGCTGTCCTTTCTTTTCTATGCCGCAGCTTTGTTTCTCGGGTATTGCCGGGGTTATGCTCAAAGAAAACAGGCTTTAATTTGAAAGGAATGGTTATTACAATGATTACTAACGAAAAAAATATTATGCGAGTATCCGAGGTACAGCGTGAACGCTATACCTTGATAGGCGAAATGGGCGAAATTGGTGAAATCGGAGCAAAATTGAAAGGCAATCTCTATAACAGCGGCGAATTTCCTGTTGTTGGAGATTATGTTGAAATTATTTTCAATCCTTACGGTGATTCACTCATAGAGAAAATACTTGAAAGAAAAACATATCTTTCCCGCCCGGACCGAAGCGGTCACGCAGACGGATATGTAAAAACACTAGTTGAACAGCCTATGGCGGCAAATTTTGACTATGTATTTATTGTCACCTCTCTTAATCAGAATTTCAACGCAGGAAGAATCGCACGATATATTGCAGTAACGATACAGGGCGGCGGTATCCCTGTGGTAATTCTCAGCAAAGCGGATTTGTGTGATGATGTGGATAAGTATATCGCAGAAGTTAAAAGCGTTTCTGATAAAACCGACGTAATTGCTATAAGCTCTGTGACAGGCGAGGGTATGTCGGATTTACAAAAGTATTTCAAGAGCGGCATAACTATCGCTCTTATCGGTTCATCGGGTGTTGGCAAATCCACAATGCTGAATGCTATTGCAGGCAGAGAGGTTATGAAAACAAGCGGTATCAGGGAGGAAGATGGAAAAGGCAGACATACAACCACATACAGACATCTTTTTGTGCTTGATAACGGTGTTACTATAATCGATACTCCCGGAATGAGAGAAATCGGCGTATGCGGCATTGATGAAGGTATCGACGATACATTTTCCGATATAACCGAGTTGTTTTCACAATGCCGTTTCAGCAACTGCCGTCACGACACTGAACCGGATCGCGCAGTGAAAAAGGCACTCGAAACAGGCGAACTCAGCGAAAAACGCTGGCGATTGTACCAAAGACTTTATGATGAAAATTTCAAGGCAAAGAGAATAAAAGCGGGGTACAGAAAATGAATATTACATTTGAAAAATTCACCGAAAAACATATTGATGAGGCTGTTAAACTTGCACTTGTGGAGCTTGAAAACGAGCGGAAATATTGCCCCGATGCACGGAGAATTGATGAGCGTATCGTATTATAACATCAGGCTGAACGGCTGAAAATCAGATGCAGCCTTTCTGATCATTTTCGTTTTATTATATCACGGTTGAAACAAATAATTGACAAAATATTTAATCAGATGTATAATAAAAATATGAGTAAACCAAAGGAGTAGAAAAAATGAAAAACATTCTTATAGCATGTATCAGCAGATTTGAAGAGTATAAAACAAAAAATGAGGATGGTTCAGCCAGAAAACCATATACATATACTGATAGCAATTTGTCGGTTGACGCATTACAGACAAACGAAGCATGTGTGAAATATCTGATGAAAAAATTGTCTGATAATGGTGGAGTTAATGAGTATATCCGTGTGCTTACAAACGCAGTAGCGCAGGAAGGTGATTTCACCTTGCCGTATCTTGAAAAAACTATGCAGGCTTTCTGCGAAAAAGAAAATCTTGTTGTCCCGCACAACAATGATATTTATCTTGGCGAGGATGAGAAAATTCATCGTTATGACCGTGTATTAAGTGAGATATCAAAACTTATTCAAGGTATGGCGCAAGAAGATGATAATATCAATATCTATCTTGATATGGCAGGCGGTAAACGTGATAATTATGTTTTTATACAGTTGCTTACAAAGCTGCTTTCATTTTATGGATATTCAATCCATAGTTACTATTCTGATTTAAACGGTTCGACAGGAACTGTTGTTAATACTGATGGAACTTTTCGTCAATTGATGATACTTGACGCTGTAAATGAGTTTGTGTTGCATGGAGTTGCATCTCCGTTGAGAGAGTGCTTTAAAACCACAAAAAGTCCTACTGTACGAAGCTTGCTGCGTGCTATGGAGAATTTCAGTAATGCAGTGCAGTTGTGTTCTACAAATCTTTCTGACACTGTAAAAGAGCTTGAAGAAAGTCTGTATCAGGTGGAAGCCTATGTTGAAGATAAAGATGGCGAACTTTATGTAATAAAGACTATGATACCGCTGATAAGAAAGAAATTTCACCTTACTTCTGGCAATAGCAGTATCAGCACGCTGGGCGTTATCCGTTGGTGTCTGGAAAACGGATTTGTGCAACAAGCACTTACCATCTATAATGAAAATGTAGCTGAGATAATTTTTGAAAACAATCTTCTAAAATTTGATGACACTAAAGCAGGCGAAGATTACTTTAAGATGAAGGGTGATAATAAGCATGCTCCGAAATATTCTACAGAGCTTATTTATTTGTTGGATGAAGTGTTTAAGAATATTAACGCTGATATAAAATCTCAGACAAAGCAAATGAAAACATCGCTTGGTAAGTATTATAGTAGAGACTGCACCAATAAAAGGGATACACGATGGACTATAGCAGCGGTGTATTTTGGGGATATGTATATTCCGTCCTGCTTCACGGTTAACACAGATACTGAACTGTTCAGAAAGATATTGATAGATACAAGATATGCAAAAGTACGCCGTAATACGATAAACCATGCTTCGAACGAAAACTCATATCCTAAAGCATTGAACGACCTGTTTAAGCTGCCTGAATATGCTTACAGTGCAACACAGGAATCGAGCGTTACTCCTGGTAACATAATCAAGGATATGCTGCGTGCAGTGGGAAACCTTGAACTTGCAATAGAAAGCGTTAAATAAAATTAAGCTCTCCGATTTAATCGGAGAGCTTTTTTGGTATAAAAATGCTGTCACTATTTATAGTGACAATCTGACGGATATAGGTTTAGTGCCTATATCCGTTTTTATTGGTGAACAAATTTTTCTAATCACCGAATTAGAAGCTAAGGTCCTGTCCCACAGAGACTCACCTCCTTTTATATAATTATATATAGTTTCAACCCCCGCGCACGCGCGAGAAAATACCAGCAGCAGAAGTCCGGCGAGGTCGTAATGACTAAGGTTTCAATCCCCGCGCACGCGCGAGAAAATACAGCAAATTATTTCCTAAAAAGAAATAAGAGCTAATGCGTTTCAATCCCCGCGCACGCGCGAGAAAATACGCTAAAACATTACTGGATGGACATCGCAAGACGTTTCAATCCCCGCGCACGCGCGAGAAAATACCAGACGTAAGATGTTTTCCTCCGATAAAATATGTATAGTTTCAATCCCCGCGCACGCGCGAGAAATACATCAAAAAACCACAAAATTCAAGGTGGATTTACTTGCCTGTTGTTATTATATCACAAAATATCGGGGATGTCAAGTGCTGATGTTAAACAATGTGTGAAGAAAAGCGCAAAAATACAGCGCGAACCTGATGATTTCTATGTCACTTTTCTCATCCGAAAAAAAGAGGTTCGCGAAAAATTTAAAAAACTTAATTTCATATAATTTGTGCAGTATATATCAGTGAAAGAGGTGATTTTTATGTTTGTTAATTTCACAGCACACCCATCAGAAGGTTGGTCGGCAGAGCAATGTGCCGCATCGGCAGTTTATGGTAAGATTGTTGACCTGCATTTCCCTGAAGTTGACCCTTATGCCAACAGTGATGAGGTTTTATTTTGTGCTGAACAATATGCCGAGCAAATTATCGCTATGAAGCCCGCCGCAGTTCTTGTTCAGGGTGAGATGACGCTTTGCTTTGCCGTTGTCAGACTGCTGGTTTCTGTGGGCGTTAATGTTCTGTGTGCCTGTTCTGAACGTGTTTGCGAAAGTGTAGTGGCAGAAGACGGAACTTGCACCAGACGTTCTGTATTTAAGTTCGTGCGGTTTCGCCCCTACATCTGAATATTTGAATATAATCATTTTTGTATTTGTACACTTGCATTCATAAAGCAAATGTTGTATAATGTAAATATATAGTTCTATCCATCGCAAATGATATTTTAAGTGTTTATTTAATTTTGTTGTGAATCTAAAGGAGAATTACCAATGAGACATTTTATTTCTGTTATTCCGTTACAGCAAAAACTCAGCCCTATGAATTACGCCAATATCGAGAGTGTGCCAATTCTGGAGAATAATGCTCCGACCTGTTTCCCAATCCTTATCCCTATGGCAAATCTTGCGCAGAAAGACGAAACTATAAGAGTTACTTCGGTCATCACCGAAACAGAAAGCGCAAAACGTAACTATGAGACATTTTTAGCCAGACTGAACGCACTTAAAGACGAAAAAGGCTTTGAAGTGGAAATGTGCGAGATAAAAGTTCCGTTTGAAGAAACCTCCGCAAAGCATCTGAAGCTTTTTGAAGATATTATCAGCAATATCAAGCCAGATGAACGTCTTACCGCAGATATTACCTTCGGAAACAAGCCAACGCCTATGGCAATCCTGATGGCGTTGAACTACGCATATCAATACTGCGAAAATACTGCTGTTGAAGCTCTGGTGTGCGGCGAAGTGGATTTCTCTTACAGACCAGCCGAGGGGGAAGCAGGGAAGGGCTTTATTTTTGACACATCAGCACTGTTTTATATGAATTCTCTGATGAACCGTATGGCAGTTGCCAAGCCCTCAGACCCACTTGGCTTCATAAGGTCTGTTATCGGCTAAGGAGGTGCAGTATGGCTTTATCAGAGCAACAAAAGCAACAGCTCAACGTAGATGCAGTCGTGGTAAGCAAGGCAATAGCAGAGCGCGGAGATGGTTGGTATTATACAGGCGGTAACGTAGCAGCAAGTTTTGATAGGGTATACACTTTGCTTACACAGTATTACGGACCAATTTATTCAAGAAAAGATTCCTGGACCAAGGAGAACTTTCAGGATTCGTTTTCTGAAACCATACTCAGCACATTGAAGAACTATGATGGCAATAGTGACTTTTTCACTTATTTCAACACATCATTGAATAACAGAATAAAAAGTACAAAACAGAAAGTTGACAAAGACAATGTTATCCGTAACGGAAAAACAGAATACGAGCGTATATCTGTGTCCATCGACGATATGCGTTCTGATGAAAACGAACGTGGTGAAAGTGAAAATATCGTAGCGGACAGCTACGACCTTGAAGAGGAAAACAGCAGACGCTTTGAACTGCTGGACTGGGTAATGCAGCTGTGTGATATTGTAATGACGCAGAAAAACCATTATTCCAACACAAAAACTTATTGCTATTCACCGCTTTTCTTTTCGGATATTGTTACATTTATGGTAGCAGAATTGTTATGGTTGCCGCAGTATCTGGAAAAAAACAGTAATGCTATTGATCTTGCGTCAGATATCAGGTTTATCAGGTTTTTTCTTTCGGAAGAATACCGCACTATTACAGATGCTGCAAAGTTAACCTGCAAAAAACTCAGTGAGTTTACAGGCAAGCCTGACGATATGAATAAAGATGCACGGATTGTATGCAAGGATAAGTTTGAGCGGCTGCAAAATATTGTATATGTTACATTCATGCGTGAATTTGAAAACAAGTCCATTTCCGAAGCAGCCATTACTCAGCACTGGAATAAATTCAAAGAACTTACCAATGAGATTAAATAAAAAAACAGCTCCCGATTAAGGGCGATGACCATACAGAAGTATTCAAAAACACTAATGGTTATTGACTAAACGGTGGCTAATGTATAAACAGACAGAGCAGTATCGCTTAATTGCGGTACTGCTCTTGTTTTATTCATTGATGCTTGTAATAAATTCCTTAAATGCTTTTTGTCCGTTCTCATTCCTTTTGAACACACCTGCATCTTCAAGCACTTCAAGAAATGCCTTTCCGATTTCCTTTTCGAGAATTGCCCTTGCGTTATCCTTGTTGAAATCGGGATAACGCTTTAAAATATTGTCTGCCCATTCAGCGTGCTGTGTCAGTTCAGGGGAGTTATAAAGGTTCTCCTTATTAAGCATTGCTGTTTCAAGCATATTTATTTCCTTTGCAAGTCTTGCAGGAAGCACAGCAAGTCCCATAACCTCAATCAGACCGATGTTTTCTTTCTTGATATGATGAAGCGACGGATTTGGATGATATACGCCAAGAGGACGTTCCTCTGTCGTGATATTGTTTCTGAGTACGAGGTCGCACTCGTAAACATTGCCGTTTTTTCTTGCAATAGGAGTAATTGTGTTGTGCGGTTCTCCATCTGTTTCAGCAAAGATGAACACGCCTTCATCGGAGTACCCTCTCCATTTTGCAAGAATATCCGCACAGCATTCCGACAGCTGCTTTCTGTCCTCGGACGCAACACGGATAACCGACATAGGCCATTTCACAATCCCTGCTTTTACAGCTGGGTAAGCCTTTATTTCAAACTCGGTTTCAATGGGTGCTTTTGCCATTGCAAAGGTGTAATTTCCACCCTGAAAATGTTCATGACTGAGTATAGATCCGCCGACAATTGGCAAATCAGCATTGGAGCCTACAACATAGTGTGGAAGATAATCTGTAATATCAAAAAGCTTTTCAAAAACCTCGCTGTCAATTTTCATAGGAATATGTTTTTCGTTGAAAAATATGCAGTGTTCATTATAGTAACCATATGGCGAATACTGTAACTGCCACTTTTCTCCGTTTACCATAATCGGAACAGGACGCAGATTCTGTCTTGCAGGGTGTGTTGCGTGACCAGCGAAGCCTGCATTTTCAGGACAGAGCTGACATTCGGGATATGCTACCGACTTCTGTGCTTTTGCCATCGCAATGTCACGGGGGTCTTTTTCGGGCTTGGAGCAATTTATTGTAATGTCAAGTCTGCCGTACTCGCAGTCATAAGTCCATTTCAGATCCTTCTCAATTCGTCCTGCACGGACATAATTAAGATTTTTACTGAAATCAAAATACCAATCGGTAGCTTCCTTTGGATTTACTGCATAACGCTTGTTGAACTCAGCAACAACTTCTCTGGGCATAGGAGTCAGAATTCCCATAAGCTTTGTATCAAAAAGGTCACGGGAGTTTGTAGTATCAGTAATTATCCCGTTCTCACAAGCATATTCAATCATCGGAGCGAGAATTTCATCAATAGTTTCATCGGTGTATTCTGTATTATTACTTTCCCAATCGGTAAGCTTTAAAGCTTCCATAAGCTGATTACGGACAACATAAATATCGTCGTTTGTTATAAGTTCCTTTTTTACTGCATAGTCAATTAACTTCTGTACGGCATTGTAAATCATATTTACGACTCCTATTTATCGTTATAACCATTCGGATGATTTTTGTGCCAGTTCCAAGCACTTGCAATGATTTCTTCAAGGCTGTCATGAACAGGTTTCCAGCCAAGGATTTTCTTTGCTTTTTCGCTTGATGCAACAAGTCTTGCAGGGTCGCCTGCACGACGTGGAGTTTCGGTCGCAGGAATCGGGTGTCCAGTAACCTTTCTTGCTGTTTCTATAACTTCACGAACTGAATAACCTACGCCGTTTCCGAGGTTGAAAATATCGCTTTTTCCACCATTTGCAAGATACTTAACAGCAAGAATATGAGCCTGAGCAAGGTCGGTAACGTGAATATAATCACGGATACAAGTTCCATCAGGAGTGTCATAATCTGTTCCGTAAATGGAAATTGTTTCTCTTTTTCCGTTGGGAACCTGTAAAATCAACGGAATCAGATGGCTTTCGGGAGTGTGAGCTTCGCCTATTTCGCCACTTTCATCGGCGCCACAGGCGTTGAAGTAACGGAGAGAAACGTATCTCAGACCGTGAGCCTCTGCTGTCCACTTGAACATTTTCTCCATAGCAAGCTTTGTTTCGCCGTATGGGTTTGTGGGGCAGGTGCTGTCGGTTTCAAGAATAGGAATATTCTCGGGTTCGCCGTATGTAGCGGCTGTTGAAGAAAATACTATTTTATCCACATTATTCTTTACCATTGCTTCAAGGAGAATCTTAGTGCCACAGAGGTTATTATCATAATATTTAAGCGGATTTGTAACGCTCTCGCCAACGAGGGAGTAAGCCGCAAAGTGAATTACAGCGTCGATTTTCTCCTGCTGAAAAAGCTTGTCGAGGAAGTCAGAATCACGGAGGTCGCCTTCATAGAATTTTGCCCCTTCGGGAATCGCCTTACGATATCCTGTAACAAGATTATCTGCAATAACAACTTCATGACCTGCTTTTACAAGTTCAGATGCTGTGTGAGAACCGATATAGCCTGCACCGCCAAGTACCAATATACACATATTACATTTCCTCCTTAGTAATTTCTATACCGCCTACAGGACGGATTTTCATTTTTGTACAAGATTTTTCTCCGAAGATTCTGTTCATTTCACTGATATAGTCGTCAACAAGATTAACAGGAACGAAAGTCTGAACTGTACCCGCAAAACCGCCGCCGTGTACTCTTACTGCTCCACTATTGCCAAGAAATCTTCTGCTGAGCATAATCGCAAGGGTTATTGCCTGATTTTCAGGGTCAGAGCAGGAATAATGATTCTGAAGATATGCTTCGGAAGAACGCCCCGATTGTCTTACAAGTTCAAGAAAGTATTCCATATTTCCGTCTTTTAAAGCAGAAGCTTCAAATTTTGCACGATTGTTTTCCTCGAAGAAATGTGTTGCACGGATTATCGCTCTATCAGAACAGGTTTCACGGAGCTTCGGAATTTCATTGTAAAATAAAAGTTCATTCACAAATCTCAGATGTGATTTACCGAACTGCTTTGCAATATTCTCCATCTCATTTCTGATTGCGGTATAATCATCAGTAAGGTCAGCGTGACTGCTCTTTGTATCTGTTAAGCACAGGCAGTAGCCATATTCTTCGAAATCAAAGCTGAAAGTTTCAACTTTCGGTTCTTTAGTATCAAGAAAATCTATGAAAACCAGACCTCCCACAGAGGAAACCATCTGGTCCATAAGACCGCTGTTTTTACCGAAATAAATGTTTTCGGCAAACTGTCCGATTTTTGCGATTTCAACTGCTCCTGCCTTATTATCGTTATAATAGGTATCTATTATTGTACCAATCAGCGTTTCAAAAGCGGCTGATGAAGAAATTCCGCTTCCGCAGATTACGTCAGAGGTGCAATATAAATCAAAACCGCCGATTTTAACACCCATATCCATAAATCTTGCCACAATGCCGCTTACGATAGCGGCTGTGCCTGTTTTTCCTTCTTTCACAGAAACCTCATTGATATTTACTGTGAATGGCTCATATCCTTCGGATTTGATTCGTATAAGTCCATCGTGATGAAAGGAAACAACGGCGATAGCGTCAAGATTTACAGCCGCCGCCAGCACGCAGCCGTCCTGGTGGTCGGTGTGGTTGCCGCCGATCTCAGTTCTTCCGGAGGCGGAAAAAATACGGACGTCTTTTCTTTCGGGATAAAGTTCTGAAAATTTCCTTACAGCGTCTGCATAACGTTGTTTCTGATATTTCATTTCTTTTTCTGATGTTCCGTAAATATCTTTAAAAACATCTGAAAACTTATTGTTTTCGATGAATTGTAACGTATTGATAATATTCATAATATGCTCCTTTCGGAATTAAAGAGAAGTAATTGTAAATTCAAGAGTCATTGCTTCTTCACTGTTTATTCTGAAATCCTTGTGTACGGGTGCTCCCCAGCTGTCATCGCCGCCCACGCCCATCTGCTTTGCGGCAATGCGTACCCAAGTGTATGTAGGTTCGGGTAATTCCTCACGGTGCATTGCGTTATCAAGCTCGTAAGCGTTGTAGGGGAGAACGCTCATTTCGAAAGGCTGTTCATTTGCTTTGAAGTTAAGACCTGTTCCGTTTTCTTCATATACATTGACATATCTCACGCCTGTTCTGTTGCCGCATTCCTGTGGGTTAAGATACTTTGTGAAGTTTTCCTTTGCGGTTGATGTATACACACCAAGTCTTGCACCGTTGTTTCTGTCGATGTAGTTTTCATCGGGACCCATTCCGTAGAATGTGAACTTGTCATACTGCTTCTTCATTTTGAAAGCCATTGCAAATACGGGCATATCGGAAAGCCCCTTTACTCCGTCATACACAGCCTTAACACCCAGTCTGCCATCGAAATATGCGATATATGTAACCTTGTATTCAAATGACGGAACAGTGGGTGCAAGGAACTTGAATGTTACTTCAAGGCTGTCAGCGTTTTCTTTTGTTTCAAAACCGAGAAGCTTTGCACATCTTCCTGCAATCTGCCACTGTGCATTTTCATAAGGGTAGCCTGCACCTGCGTCGTTATCTGTGTACGCTCTGAAAAAACTGATTTTCGGTGCTCTTGTAATATATTCTGTGCCGCCGTAAATCAAGGAGCTTACTCCGCCCTCACGCTTATCAAACTGCATTGAGAAGTTTTCGCCGTGTACGCCTATACAGAAGTCACCATACACAATTTCAGCCTTTGCAGTAATTTTTTCAGCTTCAACTTCGGGAGTTTTCATAACCTCCTGTGCAAAGGAAATCTCGTGTCCCTTTTCAGCCCAGATTGTATCTTCTGCAAGAACTGCGGAAGCTGTAAGAACATACTCGCCGCCATTTTCGGGAACTTCAAGACCGATTTTCACACTGCCTGTTTTACCAGCAGAAATGTTCAGACGATGTTCCTCTGTTGCAAGAATTTCGCCCTCTTTTTCGAGTGTAATTCTGAAAATATATCTGCTTGTGTCAATAAAGAGATTTCTGTTTTCTACAGTCAGCACACTGTTTTTAAGGTTCATTCTGATGTTGGAGTAAAGCTGTTTTGCTTCGCTTGCCTTGGGAGAACATGTACGATCTGCGTAAACAATACCATTAGTGCAGAAGCCGTAATCGCTTGCTCTGTCATCAAAATCGCCGCCGTAAATAAGCACTCCGTCTTTGTAAAGTGACTGGTCGATGTAGTCCCAGATAAAGCCGCCCTGATACGCTTCGTACTTGTCTTCAAGGTCGGTGTAAAGCTTCATACCGCCGAGAGAATTGCCCATTGCGTGCATATATTCACAGTTGATGTAGGGTTTGCCTGTGTTCTGTTCGAGATATTCCTCAACTTCGCAGGGCTTTGCGTACATTCTGCTTTCCATATCGGTGATGTGGTCGTATTTTCTGTTCCATACAACGCCCTCGTAGTGAACAAGTCTTGTGCTGTCAACCTCGTGGAAATAGTCAGCCATTGCCGCAATATCATCACCGCAGTAGCTTTCGTTACCACAGCTCCATATCAGCACACTTGCGTGGTTCTTGTCACGCTCATACATTGACCTTGCTCTGTCGAGGCAGGCTTCCTTCCATTCGGGAAGTGATGCGGGAACATTGAACGAAGGCTCGCAAACACCCATCTTCTGCCAAGTGCCGTGGCTTTCGAGATTTGTTTCGTCGATGAGATAAATGCCGTATTCATCGCAAAGCTTATACCAGAGCGAATTATTGGGATAGTGACAAGTGCGTACAGCATTGATGTTGTTTCGCTTCATAAAGCTAATATCCCAGAGCATATCTTCTTCGGTAACAACTCTGCCGCCCTCTGCGTTCCATTCGTGACGATTGATACCCTTGAAAATGATACGCTTTCCGTTAAGACACATAATGCCGTTTTTCAGCTCAAAGGTACGGAAGCCGACCTTTGTTTCAGCTGTTTCAATAATTTCACTATCTGATGAAATCTCAGCAGTTAATGTATAGAGGTTGGGCTGTTCTGCACTCCAAGGCATAATATCAGGAATTGAAGCTGATACATTTGCAGTATTGCCCTCATACACCTTGTTACCGTTCTTGTCAGTGAGAGTAAGCTTTATTTCATAATCGCTGTCGCCGACAATATGAAGCTCGGTTGTAAGAATACCGTTGCCGTTTTCGTAATCATAGTCTGCGATAACCTTCATATCACGAACGTGAATTTCAGGAACAGCGTAAAGATACACGTCACGGAAGATACCTGAAAATCTCCAGAAATCCTGGTCTTCCAGCCAGCTTGCAGTGCTGTAACGGTAAACCTCAACCGCAAGCTTGTTGTTCTTTTCCTTTATGTAAGGAGTAATATTGAACTCGGAAGGAGTGAAGCTGTCCTCGGAATAACCTACAAACTCGCCGTTGAGCCACACATAGAACGCTGTTTCAACCCCCTGAAAGCTGATAAAGGTTTCCTTGCCGAGAAGCTCCTTTTCAACGTCAAAGAATTTCACATAACTTCCCACAGGGTTACGCTTCTGCGGTATCTGCGGAGGAACGAGCTGTTCGTGACCTTCCCAAGGATACTGAGTATTTACATACTGCGGCTTGTCATAACCCTGAAGCTGAATGTGTCCGGGAACCTTGATATCGTCAAAAGCTGTCACATCAAAGTCAGCCTTGTAGAAATCAGCAGCTCTGTTATCAGGGTGTTCGTTATATGCGAACTTCCAAGTGCCGTTCAGACTCTGACGGAGATTACCGTCCTTTGTTGTGTATATATGGTCAGAGTGTGCCTTTTCTCTGTTTACTTCAAAAATTTCAGGGTTTGCGAGCCATTCAAGTGTAGGTTTCATAATATTTCCTCCTTAGTTGCTGTGAGCCTTGTCCCAGTCTTCGTTTGCCTTTTCAACTGTCAGTCTTGACAGAACTATTGTTATAATGAGATTGAAAATCATAGGTAACCAGAGATACATCAGGTTCAGCATATTGATACAGGAATCAGGCTGAACAGGTGCGTTTGCAACATAATTACCTGCATCAAGGAGCCAGCCTGTAAGCGCTGTACCGATACCACCGCCGATTTTAACGCCGAGAGATGAGCAGGAATACATTGTACCGTCGATACGCTTACCTGTTGTACGGTAGGTATAATCGGAGCAAGCAGCGATAAGTGCGTTAAGGTCGCCCTGCATAGGACTCATACCGATTGCGGCAATCGCTGTAAATATCAGCATCATAGGAAGATTTCCGATATATCCGCCAACGATTACTAATGCTCTTGCGATTGTTGCAATAAGATAGCCTGTGAAATTCAGCTTATACATACCGCCCAGCTTCTTTACAAGAAACGGTGTTGCAAGTAAGCCACACATCATAGGAATGTTGATGAAAGCGGAGAATGTACCGAGCATATCTGCGTCGCCGAGAACATAAGTCATATAGAATACGCCATACTAATCACTGAGGAATAGAGATGACAGCAGATATAGATTATACATATCATTATGTAGAACTTGTTTGTGAACAGCATTTTCATTGCCTGAACAAAGCTGTACTTTTCTTCCTTCTTTTCCTTTGGACAAGCGTTTTCTGCAAGCTCAAAGTCAGGATAGGAGTCGCTTGAGAATTTTGCTGCTTCTTCCTCCACAGGGTTTTCGTCTGTAAGCTTATCTTCGGGAAGCTCCTTAACGGAGAATACAGAGATTGTATTTACGATAAGACCGACAATCGCATAAATGATTGCAACTGTTCTCCAGCCGTCTGCACCGCCGCCGAAGTACTCAACTGCGCCTACTGTAATGCTCTGAATGAGAAGGCTTGTGCCGAATGCGAAAACAAAGCGGAT
>JAZQBH010000053.1:0-1512 GCA_045545655.1 Oscillospiraceae bacterium | reverse complement strand
AAAAAAGCTTTCTACGTAAGAAACCTCTGTTGTATTGATATCCAGCGTTGCATACAGGCTTTCTTTTTCTTCATAGCTGTCAAAAATGCTGAGTTCCTCACAGGTTCCGTTGCCATCAAGGTCAGTGAAGAAGGTCGACTTCATCGGCAGACCAACAATATACGATTCGGGAACTTCCGTATACTTTTTATTGAACAACTCAAGCTTTTCAGCGAATGCAACCGTAACATTCATCGCACCGAAGCCCTCACCTGCAATTTCGCCCTCGCCGAAATAAACGGTAATTCCGTTATAGTCAAGCGTCCAGTGATTGCCGTCAGCGCCGTACATCTGAAAATATTCCTTGATTGAGTCCTTGCTATTGAAAACATCTGCTCCATAAGCACTGAAAAGCTTGTTTTCCACAACCTTTGCAAACTCATCAACACTTGTTACAACATCGCCGAGATGGAGTACTTTTCCTGTCTGTGTATCGTAGTTTTCGCCCCACATACCCCTTGAACCGAAGTTCAGTCCATTTTCTGAATACGAGTCGGCAAGCACGCTCAGCACTGTGTTATCAGCACGTCTGACGTGCTTATCTACTGTGGATACAAGCGTTTTGAAATCTTCTGTACCAGCAGCAATTATATCCTTTGCACGTTGTGTAAGTATATCGTATTCGGATTTTGCAGCGCTGTCCAGAAACTGTGCGTTTTCGGAGAGCGCTTTCGCAAGCTGAGGATAGCGCGCTTCGTCCTCACTTGTGAGAAGAACAGACTCATATTCGCTATTGACAAGCGTAATATTGTATTCCTCCGACCACGCTGAGTTGTAAGTTTCCTGTTTTTCAAGTTTTAAAATCTGCACCTGTGTTTCCTTGTCCTGATTTGTTGTGCTGTCGCCGGATGTTCCTTCAACCTTTGACGACGATTCCGTCTGCGAGGTCGGCGCAGATGAATCCGGACTGCTGGTGTTTTCACTGCAGGCTGTTGCAGTCAGCAGAACAGCAAGCATTAAAGCAATACCTGTTATCTTTTTCATAGAATACCCTTTCCAATTTTAAGAGCGAAAGAGCACAAACTCCCCCGCTCTCAGAATTAAAATACAGACTTACTGACGTGTATAAGCCAGATCCCAGACATATTCATTTCTCACGGTCATTGTATTGCCGTCAATTACAATCTGGAAGCCGCCCTCGTCGCCATCGTCAAAGAAAATTTCAATATAATCGCTTCTTAAAAACTCATAGGTGAAGCTGCAGGAATAAGTTCCGCCTTCACTCAGACAGCTGTATCTGCCAGTTCCGTCGGCATTGAACGCAAAAGTTTCGTTCAGTCCTGTTGTGCTTTCAGTCCAGGTGCCGATAACAGCCGTTAAATTCGGATTTGAAGGCTCTGTGCTGCTTTCGGGCTCAGAAGAAGTTTCAGATTCAGTCGGTGAACTCTCTTCCGCTATCTTTTCAAAGCTCTGTGCATAGCTGAACTTATCAACAAGGGTAATCTTACTGTCGTCTACAGAAAGTGTATATTC
>JAZQBH010000052.1:0-2100 GCA_045545655.1 Oscillospiraceae bacterium | reverse complement strand
CGATGATGACGAAGATGACGAAAACGAAGATGACGAAGACGAAGATGAGGATGATGACAATGACGAAGGTGATGACAGGACATCCATAGTTGAAGAATATGATGATGACGAAGACGAAGATTGTGGTGAAAATGACTACGATGATGAAGAAAATGTAGACGATGAGGATGAAGAGAAAGAAAAACCAATCTTCGGCTACAAGGAATTTATGGATTGGGTAACCAACGACAAAGACCTTAAAGCACGTTTTGACGCATATTTTGCAGATTGGAAAAACAAACCTACTGATATAGATGATATACTTAGTTTTTTCAGAATTTCCCCAGACAGTTATTCCTGCGGACAATATGTAGACGGCTGTTATCAGGATGATAAGGGCAACTGGTATCACTTCAGCAACGACGAACGCACAAGCACTACCCCTAACGGCACAAGATACAGTGAGGAGAAATGCTTTAAATATCTTAAAACGACTTTACTGGTAAATCTTCAGCATTCTGAAGAAGATAAACGCCGTGAGGCAGAACGCATTGCAAATCTCACTCCCGAACAGAAAGCCGAACGTGAGCGTCAAGCAGAACTTCAGGAGAAAATTCATCTTGCTAATTATATGTTCTTTGCTGATAACTACAAAGTGACAAAAGTAAGTCAGGTAAAAATCGAGGTAAACAAGATTTACAACGCTTTTGACGACAGCGACGAGGGCGATGAAACCTTCAGAACCGCTAAGGAAGCGTATATCGAAAACTACGGCGAGAAAAAGGGTATAAGGATGCTGAAAATCCTGAAGTTTATGACGTATTTCAGCAAGGGTATGGAAAACTCGGGTTATGTAACAGGCGAATATGCCCTGATATTGCAGAAGGTAAACGAAATATTTACGGAAATGTTTACACAGAAATGAGAGGAAAGCTATGATAGTAGGAATTGATTTAGGAACAACCAACAGCCTTATAGCGTATTACAATGACGAAAAGGGCGTTCAGCTTATCCCCAACCGTGTGGGAGAAAAACTCACTCCCTCGGTTATTAGCGTTGACGAAAACGGCACTGTCTACGTGGGCGCAACCGCAAAGGAAAGACGTATCACGCACCCGCAGAACACTGTTGAGGTGTTCAAGCGTGATATGGGTACTAAGCGTGTGTGGAATCTCGGCGGCAGGGATTACACCCCCACAGAGCTTTCCGCACTTGTGCTGAAAAGCCTTAAAGAGGACGCCGAAAGCTATCTCGGCGAGCCTGTTGACGAGGCTGTCATAAGCGTGCCTGCTTACTTCAATGAACAGCAGAGAAAGGCGACTAAAATTGCAGGCGAGCTTGCCGGACTGAAGGTAGAGCGGCTTATCAGCGAGCCTACTGCGGCGGCGCTTGCTTACGGACTTGACAAGTGCGACGAGGGCACGTTTCTTGTATTCGACTTAGGTGGAGGAACGTTTGATATTTCCTTGCTGGAATACGAAGAAGGCATAATGGAAGTTCACTGCGTAGCCGGCGATAACTTCTTAGGCGGCGAGAACTTCACACAGGTGCTGTACGACAACTTCCTTGAAGAATATGAGCTTTCGCCGAATATGCTCAGCGAAAACACACGCAATATCATCTACAAGCAGGCTGAACAGTGCAAAATCGCACTTTCAGATAAAAATTCCGCTAAAATGCAGTGTAAGGTAAACGACGAAATGCTTGAACTGGAAATCGACAGAGAGGACTATATTGAACTCTGCCAGCCGCTTCTTGAACGTCTGAAAAAGCCTATTGCAAGAAGTCTGCGTGACGCAAAGCTCACCATCGAGGATATTGACGTTGTGGTAATGGTCGGCGGCAGTACGAAAATGCCTGTTGTCCGTCAGTTTGCGGCTAATATTTTCAAGAAACTGCCTGCAATCGGCATAAATCCCGATGAGGCTATCGTTACGGGTGCGTGTATCCAGTCGGCACTGAAACAGCGCAGTAAGTTTGTGGAGGATATGATTTTAACGGACGTATGTCCTTACACAATGGGCGTAGATATACATAACAAGAACAACAGCGATGAAAGCCTTTACAGCCCGATTATCCAGCGTAATTCTACCGTTCCTGTAAGCCGCACAAAAACATATT
>JAZQBH010000051.1:0-8858 GCA_045545655.1 Oscillospiraceae bacterium | reverse complement strand
AGGGTATGCAGACTATGCGCACACTCGCTCGCAATATGGCTTGGCTGCTGAAGTGCATTGAGGCTGGCAAGGCGGCGGGAGTTTCCTTCCCAAGTCGGATCGTAGCCATGTCGTTCTGTGAGCCAAGGAGTTGAAAGGCAGAGTTGTCTTCCTAAGCCCGCTTGGCCTCCGACTTAGGGTATGCAGACTATGCGCACACTCGCTCGCAATATGGCTTGGCTGCTGAAGTGCATTGAGGCTGGCAAGGCGGCGGGAGTTTCCTTCCCCGAAGCTGAACCCAAGATTTCCACAAGCTTTATCCGTTAAAAGGCTTTTTGCAAGCACGGAGGAATTATGATACATTGTAAGCTGCAGATAGGTTGTCTTATAGTGGTGCTGTATGTTGCGTTTATCTATATCCGCAGCTGTAAACGCTATAAGCGCAAGTTTTTTGATTCGCCGTTCAGTGCGTTGGTGCTGCTGAGCATAGCGTCGCTTTGCTTTGACGGAATTACGGCGTATACTGTAAATCACCTCGACACGGTAAGCCCCGTTGCGAATATGGTGTTTCACGCGTTGTTCCTGTCTTTTCTTGATGCGGTGATATTTGCATTCTTCCTGTATACAATGTACATAACGGGGGCGTTTCCGAAAAAGAAACGCTTAAAGATTATGATTTTTCTGCCCGTTATAATAAATGTAGTGCTTGTGGTATTCAACATAGACTCGCTTGAGTATGTGGAAGGCGAGATTTCAAACTACTCCACGGGGTTGCCTGCGTTTACGTGCTACATAATGGTGGCTATTTATTTTGCGCTGTCGGTGTTCTTCTGTGCGAAGGGCTTCCGCAATTTCAGAAGTGAAAAGCGTGACGGAATAATCACCTATATGGGCGTATCTATTCTTGTGGCGGCAGTGCAGATGATATTCCCCGAAACGCTTATTTCGTGCATTGCGGTAACTATAATGCTGCTTGGCGTGTATATGATTTTCGAGGACAACGCACTGAAGGAATTGCAGGGCTACTACCGTGAAACAGTGGTAAGCTTTGCAACGCTTGTTGAACAGCGTGACAAAAGCACAGGCGGCCACGTTGTTCGAACAGCAAAGTACGTTGAACTTATCGTAGATGAACTCAGGCGCCGCGGTGTTCATTCCAGTGTGCTTACCAAGGATTATGTGGATAATCTGCTGAACGCCGCACCTATGCACGATATCGGCAAAATTTCCATTCCTGATGCGGTTCTTCAGAAACCTGGCAAGCTCACCGACGAGGAATACACCATTATGAAAACTCACGCTGAAACGGGCGGTAATATCATAAAAAGCACGTTCAGCAACCTTAACAATCCCGAATACAGCAGAATAGCCTACGAGGTTGCACGTTTTCACCACGAAAAATGGAACGGCAGAGGCTATCCTGACAAGCTGAGCGGCGAGGAAATTCCGCTGTGTGCGAGAATAATGGCTGTCGCAGACGTGTTTGACGCTGTTTCGGCAAAGCGCTGTTACCGTGAGGCTCTTCCGATTGACACCTGCTTTAAAATTATCAGGGAGGGCAGCGGCAGTGATTTCGACCCACAGATTGCAGAGGCTTTTCTGAGTATCCGTCCGCAGGTTGAAAAGATTTGCCACGAACTTGCCGACCAAAAGGACGAGCATTCCGTTAATAACTGATTACAAAGGGACTGAAACAGTCCCTTTTTCTTTTCGTATTTCAGCTGACAAAAGGCAAAATTCACCGAAAAAACTAGAAACGCACGAAAACCGCATTTTTGTTGAAAGTTTATTGCATTCACTACAATTTTGTTAATTTCTGACTTCATAAAATTGTCACATATTTCTATTGTATTTTTCACGAATATAGTGTAAAATAATATCGTTGTCTGAAAACACCCATAAAGACGTTTAAGAAAAGAGTAATTTTCAGATATCAGGCTTGCTGAGCGTGTTGCTGACAGTTGTGCTGAAAAGCGGCTGTATCGGGCAGTGACGGTATATCAGCAAAAGTCGTATAGATGATTTTTACCGACAGATTAAATGCAAACGGGTGCTGAATGCTTACGCAAACCAGACAGTACACAAACGTACAGACATTGACAAAACAAAGCAGAAAAATCGCACAATACAATAGCGATACAAATTGTTCAAAAGAAAGGAAAAATAACAATGAAAAAGATTATTACAACCGTACTTCTCGCAGGAATGCTTACAGCTACTTTTGCTGGCTGCAGCGGAAACGATAACAGCTCCAGCGACAGCAACACATCTTCTGATGTTCAGAGCGGCACAACAAGCGGCGATACTTCCTCTGATGCAACATCTTCTGAGGGCAATTCGGAAACATCTTCCGACGCTGGCTCTGAGTCCACTCCTGCAACTGAGGGAAAGAATGCCGCTGAGATGCTCAACGCTGTATTCTCCAACACTGAAAAGTTCCCTATGTTCAGCGCAACAGAGGGTATGGCAATGGTAGTATGCGGTCCTGACGCTGAAAAAATCCGTGAGGTGTTCCCCGTAAGCGAGAACCCCGAGGCTGCTCCTGCTCACTGTGTAGTTGAAGTAGGCGACGCTGAAACTGGTCTTACTATGGTAGGTCTTGCTGAAACAGTTGCTGCCGCTGACCTTGAGGATATGATTATCGCAACTCCTATGATGAGCGCACAGCTTAAGCAGATTATCATTGTAAAGCCCGCCGCTGGCAAGGAAGAGGCTGTTAAGTCCGCTATCTCCGCTTTCGCTGAAACTGCTAAGCAGCCCAATCCTATGGAATACCCCGCTTGGGAGGCTGAGCGTGCAGGCACAGCAACAGGCGAAACAGCAAACGGCTACCTCTATGTAGTAGTTGCCGCTGAGGGTGCTGATATGGGCGCTGCTATTGAGAACGCTTAATCGTAAGTACAATAGACTAAAATGACATATAAAGAAGAGGGCTGAATTCAGCCCTCTTTTTGTTATGTTACGCTTTTGCCTTTTTCTGTTTTACTGTGTTTACTACAAGATACACCGCCGCAAACGCAAATACAAATATGCTTATAAACTGCGAGGTTGACAGCCCGAAGATAAAACCTCTGTATTCGTCGCCGCGCCAGAATTCCAGTATAAATCTGCCGATGGGATATATCAGCAGATACCAGCCGATAAGCGAGCCTTTCAGCTTTCCTGTTTTCATTGAGTATACAAGCATAAGCCATAACGCTCCGCCGAGGAGAAACTCAAAGCCAGCCTCAAACAGCTGAACAGGCACTCTCGGCACGCCGTTTGCGCTCTCCACGATTGAGTCGTGGAAGGTTATTCCGTGCTCCCACTCCACACCGTAGCAGCAGCCGGCGAAAAAGCAGCCTACACGGCAGAAACCGTGGAATATCGCAATAAACGGAGCGGCACAGTCTGTGGCGATATCAGAGGGCAGTTTCATACATTTAATAGCTATCTTTCCTGCGATAAGTCCGCCGATAAGTCCGCCGTAGAACACCGAGCCGCTGAATATATACATAAATCTCTTTAAGAAGTCAACAAAGCCTGTTGCCTCAAGCAGTATTCCCCAGTAGGGAATATTTGTAATTCCGTATAAGATGTGCATTCCCACAAACACGCCCAGCGCACCCCAAAGATACATAAAAATCATAGAGATGTCGTCGCCCGTGCGTTTCTTGTAGTAGTATATACTGATAGGAAATGCCGTGAATATGCCGATTAACGCCAATATTGCGTACGAGCCGATAAGAAAATCGCCTATATGAATTCCTGAAAACATAAATTATCCTTTGTCCCCTACGAAATAACCCTCACCCAAACGGGCGAGGGTCGGTTTCATAAATCAGTTTTTATCAGTTGATTAGTAGCTTCCGCCAGCAGCGCCAGCAGCTGCGATTGCGCCGAACGCACAAACATAGCAAGCAACGCCGATTACAGCGATAACTGTCATAACGATACCGATGATAAGACCTGCAACTGCAAAGCCCTTACCGTCTGTTTCACCAGTCTCATTGAACTTCTTGAGTGCGATAGCACTTACGATAAGTCCAGGAAGACCGCCAACTACCAAGCTAAGTACGAAACCAATAATGGCTAATGTTTTATTGTTCATAATGAACCTCCTGATATGTATATAACTGTTGATGGCAACTTGCCACCCAAACCTTTTGCACTTCGTTCCAGCGAAGTACTTACGGATATTATTTTACCACATATTATCTGATTTGTCAATATCATATCTGACAAATCAGAACATTTTTTTTATTCCGAATATGACAAATAACACAAATGCCAAAAAACTATTGAATTTTTCATTATAATGTGTTATAATGTATATAAGTATAAGGGAAAATGGAATATTGTAATAAATCCATCAGGCTGAAGTGTGTCAACTATGGGATTTGTTCTATAAAAATTCAAGGGGAAGGCTATGAAAACCATCAATTCAACTCCTGCTTCGGACGGGTTTTATATGCCTGCCGAATTTGCTGAGCATTATGGCTGTATTATGATTTTTCCCGAACGCCGTGACAGCTGGCAGTTCGGTGCTTATGCCGCACAGAAGGCGTTTGCCGAGGTTGCGGCGGCTATCGCAGAAAGCGAACGGGTTACAGTCTGTGCAAGCTATGAGCAATACGAAAATGCACGCAGACTGCTTCCTGAAAATATAAGGGTAGTGGAAATGTCCTCAAACGATTCGTGGGCGAGGGATTATGCGCCTACCTTCGTCACCAACGGCAAGGAAATCCGTGGAGTGAACTGGGGCTTCAATGCGTGGGGCGGTCTTGCAGACGGACTTTACTTTCCGTGGGACAAGGACGACAAAATGGCACGCAAGCTGTGCGACCTCTACGACAAGGATATGTACGATTTCGGGGATTTTATCCTTGAGGGCGGCAGTATCCACGTAGACGGCGAGGGCACTTGCATCACTACTGAGGCTTGTCTGTTAAGCGAGGGAAGAAATCCGCACCTCACAAAACAGCAGATTGAGGACAGGCTGAAGGAATACCTCGGTGTAGAAAAGGTTATCTGGCTTGAACGAGGAATATATAACGACGAAACCAACGAGCACGTTGACAATATATGCGCATTCGTAAACCCCGCAGAGGTTGTGCTTGCGTGGACGGACGACGAAAACGACCCGCAGTATGAATTGTCGAAATCGTGCCTTGATATACTTGAAAACGAAACAGACGCAAAAGGACGCAAGTTTACAGTTCACAAGCTGTATTGCCCGAAACCCGTTACGATTACCGCTGAG
This sequence comes from Oscillospiraceae bacterium, assembly GCA_045545655.1. GTDB lineage: Bacteria > Bacillota > Clostridia > Oscillospirales > Ruminococcaceae > CAG-115. Next base: position 3,637 of record JAZQBH010000051.1, on the reverse strand, counting down.
GAATGTGCAGGACTTGATAATTTCGGCGATGAGCCTACACGTACTCCCGGTGAACGTCTGGCGGCGTCTTACGTAAACTTCTATATAGCAAATAAAGCTGTGGTTATGCCGTTTTTCGGCGACAGCGCCGATGAGCCAGCAAAACAGCTTCTGGAAAAGCTGTTTCCTACAAGAAAGGTTGTCCCCGTTTATGCAAGGGATATCCTTATCGGCGGCGGAAACATTCACTGTATAACGCAACAAATTCCTTTATGGGACAGGTGAAGAATTATGAGCAGGCTTTTGAAACCGTTTTATGAATTTTCCTTTACCAAGGATACTTTCGAATATGTAGCAGGAAATGCCGCTTTCTATGAATTGCGTGGTGCTGACTGCCTCTACGATACAATGGCGAACAATTTGCTGGTAGGCGATTCCTATGACAAGCTCAAGGATATGATTGCAAAGGAAGAATACAACAAAACCTTTACTATGCATATTGCTGACCATGACAAACAGGTGCATTTTGTTGCCTGCCGTATTTTCAGACAGGATTCTGATGTGATTCGTATCCGTATGGTAGAGATGGACAGATTGTTTGAGGATTACAACGCACTGCAGATGGCTGTGTGCGAATCTGACGCACTGCTTTCTCAGTATGAGTGTGTGTATTTTTCCTATGACTGCAAAACCGACGAGGTTACCTGCTATACCTATGACATGGGTAAAACCGTTATCGGAAAGCGTCCGCTTGCTGAATGGCGTGACGAGGTAAACTCCAAGATAAGAAGTGAAAGCCGTACTCTGTTTGATGATTTTGTAGGCAACATCAGAAACGGCACACGTGATATCGAGTGTATTGTTGAGCCTAAGAGCAATGCGAAAGTGGCTTTGTTTGTGGGTTCGGCGATTTATGACGAGGAAGTTCACGTTAAAACTGTGGGCAGAATCGGCGACCCGAATATGGTTTCCGCACACGAGCTTACTCAGCGTGATCAGCTTACGGGTCTGTTCCTCAAGGAAACAATCACAAGCTATGCAAAACACCGTATAGACGAGCAGAGACTTCATACTATCCTTGCGATTGTGGATATTGATGATTTCAAGAACGTAAACGACAACTTCGGCCACGCAAAGGGCGACGAGGTGCTGAAGAAGTGCGCCGCTATCATTGAATCCCAGAGCGAGGGCTACGGCAAGGTAGGCCGAATCGGCGGCGATGAGTTCTTTATCGTGTTCGACAAGGGTCACGACTTTGACGGAATCAAGAACGTTCTTCGCAGTATCAAAAACAGCGTGTATGCGGCTTACACCGATGAAACAGACGGTTTCCACGTGTCAACGTCTATCGGTTTGTCGGTTTATCCTGATGATATAGAGGGTTCGTATGACACGATGTTCCAGCTGGCTGACTGCCTGCTGTATCGTGCAAAGCGTAAGGGTAAGAACCGCTGGATTGTCTATAACCGTGAAAAGCACGGTGCGGTTGAGGATATTCTCAGCAACGGCGTGCAGAAGGTTGGTCTTTCGGGTATGCGTGGTATTGACAAGAGTGAGCTTGTCTGCAAGATTACCAATATGATGATCTGCGGAACAAACTATCCTGTAGGCAGTATCCTGTATGATATTACCAACTACTTTGCTATAGAGCGAATCAACCTCTACAACAAAACCGACAAGGTTATTGAAACACAGCTTGGTGAAATGCTTGTAGACTGCGAAGGCTGTATGGCGGCACCGAAATACATATACAACGAAGAGTATATGAATATGTTTGAAAACGGCGTGTTGGTTATCAACAGTACAAAGTATTTTGAACAGCGTCTGCCTGAGGTGTATGAAGAGCTTATGAGCAAAAGCACCCATTCGCTTATTCAGTATGTGCTTAACGGTGAATCTGGCAAGCAATACATATTGAGCTTTGAGGCGGTTAAGGGTATTGTCACCTGGAACACCTCGGATATGAGCTATCTGAGAATTCTTACAAAGATTATGGAGCGTCTGCTCTGAGAATATGTTACTTATGGTCCCCGTCTGAAAAATGTCGGGGACTATTTTGGGAGAAGGAGTATATATGAGAAAGGTTAAGGTTGCGGCGGTTCAGATGTCTGTTCCGTCAACAGTTGAGCAGTCGATAGAAAAGGCGGAAAAGCTTGTGCGAAAAGCGGCAGAGATGGGTGCAAACGTTGTACTTCTGCCTGAATTGTTTGAAACGAAGTATTTCTGTCAGGAGCGGCAGTATGAGTATTATGAGCTTGCTCTTCCGATTGAGGAAAACCCTGCTGTAAAGCGTTTTATACAAGTTTCGCAGGAGCTTGGGCTGGTTATGCCCATAAGCGTGTTTGAGCGTGACGGCAACGTGCTGTACAACAGCATAGCAATGCTTGATAGCGGAAAACTGCTTGGAGTGTACCGCAAAACGCACATTCCCGATGACCACTTCTATCAGGAGAAGTTCTACTTCACCCCCGGAAACACTGGCTTTAAGGTGTGGGATACCACATTCGGCAAGGTAGGAGTAGGAATCTGCTGGGACCAGTGGTTTCCCGAGGCGGCACGCTGTATGGCAATCGACGGAGCCGAAATGCTGCTTTATCCCACGGCTATCGGCAGTGAGCCGATTATTGAGTGCGACAGTAGCGCACACTGGCGCAGATGTATGCAAGGACACGCGGCGGCTAACCTTATGCCTGTTATCGCCGCAAACCGCATCGGACTTGAAGTGGTTGAGCCTTGCGAGGAGAACGCACATCAGAAAAGCGAGCTTACGTTCTACGGTTCAAGCTTTATCACCGACGGCGTGGGTGAACTTGCCCAGAGTGCCTCCAAGAACGAGGAAACCGTGCTTGTCCACGAGTTTGACCTTGACGCATTGCGTGAATACCGCCTGTCGTGGGGTGTGTTCCGTGACAGGCGTCCCGAAATGTACAAGGCAATCACAGGCGAGCGGTAATATTTAATCAAAACAAGGGCTGTTATGGAACAGCCCTTGTATTATATGTAATGACTGCTTTTCCACAAAAAAAGAGCCACGGGAAACCGTGGCTCTTGGCTACTTATTTACCAAAGTGATGTCAATGGGTATTCCTAATTTTTTAAGGTGCTACCGTGTACTTTCAATTCGGTGGATAATGCCGTTAAATTCACAGGTTAAGTGTGAATTACTCGCCTCTCTGCTTTGCGAAGCACTCGCTGCAAAGTACGGGCTTGTCGCCCTTAGGCTCAAAAGGAACTCTTGCTACGCCGCCGCATACTGCGCAGGTAGCCTCGAAGAACTGTCTTGCACCTCTGCTTGCGTTCTTCTTTGCATCTCTGCAAGCCTTGCATCTCTGAGGCTCGTTTTCAAAGCCCTTTTCTGCGAAGAATTCCTGCTCACCAGCGGTGAATACGAAGTCTGCGCCGCAATCCTTGCACTTCAATGTCTTGTCTGTGTACATAGTCTATACCCCTTAAAAAATATTTGCCCCATCGGACTTGCACCGAAAATCTCCACAACCCGATGTTGCGGTGCTCTGCTGTTGAGCTAAAAGGTCATATAATCCCAAACCAAAACCACAAAACCACTATCAGATTTTGTAAAGCCGCCTCAGCTTTGTTCTTGCACGTGTGAGGGCGTTATCAACGGATTTTTTGTCTGTGCTGAGCATTTCAGCGATTT
>JAZQBH010000050.1:0-10562 GCA_045545655.1 Oscillospiraceae bacterium | reverse complement strand
GTGTTGCCGAATATCTTTGAACACTGGATCGCGCGGAATATCATAACCTACATCCGCTTTGCCCTGGGGGAGAGAGACCGGGCCGGGTTCCTGAAGATCATGAACCGGCCGAAACGATATATCAGCAGAGACTGTATTGATTCTTCTCTTATTTCATTAATGTATTTGTTGATTTCACTAGTTTGTTTTTTATAGTCAGTATGACGTGAACAGATTAACGTTTTCTCTTCGCTGACTTTTTGACTAAAAAAACCAATCCAATCTTCTTTAGGATGTTTCATAATAATTCCTCCTAGAGTGTTATTATATTATTATACCACATCTATGCTGATTTTTCAATTAGGGATAGCATTTATTTCCTAATCCTCACCCTATACTCTTCAAACTCAATCTCACCATTTTCAGCCTTGCTTCTGAGTTCAAGAGCATAATCTTCCCACTTGGAAAATCAGCCTGTGTCATCTTCTTTTGAGATGTCTGGATTTTCGTAATCTGCAATATTTATTACCCTTTCTTTTCTATGCAACCTATCCAAAATTTCATAATACCCCCTCCATCAGACTTAAAAATTCGCTCGAATTTGTAGGTACTTATGAAGGGGGATTTTTTCTACCCTTCGTCGCCGCACATTTTTTGAAGGGGGTAGCGCTCATTCGGGCGGAACAAGAAAAGTAGTAATACGGAATATTTTGTTTTTTGTATGCGTAGCAAGCAGAGAAAGTACCGTATACTTTCGTTTTTGGCTTGCTTAGCAAGCACAGAAAGTACCGTATACTTTCATTTTGGGTAAGCATAGCAAGCACAGAAAGAATACGTATTCTTTCTCTTCTCGCTCATTTTATTCGGCTACCCCTCAAAAATGGTTGTCAGCATATCGGCTGACAAAATGCTTGCACCTACATTTTAGGCTGCACCTAAGACCGCTGATTTTTAAGGAGAGTGATGAAATCTTCAGAACAAATATCTCAACGAAAACTAAGAGGTATCAGAAACAACGATGACGCCGCAAGGCAGAAAGGAGCTAAATGATTAGAAATGTATGCAGGAATACCGCCGTAGCAAGTAAGGATAACCCCTCACTTGCCCCAAACATCTCCGAATACAAAATCGGACATACCACTTACATAGTTGAAATGCACTTCAACCTCGGTTGCAAGGAAACCCTTGATGATATTATCAAGCGGCTAATTTTGAGAGATGTTGAAGGTCTGCAATATGCAGTGTAGTAAAAAACAGCGGATTATTTGCACTTTCACGCTTTACTATCTTGAATTATTTTTGAAGATGTGATATAATAAAGGTAACATAATCCGCTGTAGTTTTTATAGGTAAGGAGGACTATATGGTAAATAAAATTACAGCGTTATATTGCCGATTAAGTAACGACGATGATTTACAAGGTGAGAGTAACAGTATCACCAACCAGAAAGCTATTCTTCTGAAATACGCAGAGGACAACCATTTCCCCAATCCGCAATTCTACATAGATGATGGTTACAGCGGTACAAATTTTCAGCGTCCCGATTTTATGAGAATGATTACGGATATGGAAAACGGCAAGATAGGAACTATCATCACCAAAGATTTGTCACGACTTGGTAGAGATTATCTAAAAACAGGCGAATATATTGAGCTTATTTTCCCCGATTATGATATTCGATACATTGCTATCAATGATAATGTTGACACTGAAAAAAGCGAGAACGAAATGATGGTGTTCCGCAATGTGTTTAATGATTTTTACGCCAAGGACACGAGTAAGAAGGTAAGAGCAGTTTTCAAGGCAAAGGGTCTGTCAGGAAAACCTCTTGCAAGCAAACCTCCCTTTGGGTATATGAAATCGGAGTACGATAAAAACCAGTGGGTTGTTGATGAGGAAGCCGCAAAGGTTGTCAAACGGATATTCAGACTTTGCATTGACGGCTACGGTCCAACTCAAATTGCAAGGATACTTACCGAAGATAGGGTTTTGAAACCGACCGCTTATTACGAACTAAAGAAAGGCGGCGTTATCACGGTTGAAAAGCCGTATCATTGGGCACAGAAAACGGTTGTTGGTATACTTTCGTTGATGGAGTATGTTGGTCATACTGTGAATTTCAAAACTCGGAAGAAATCCTACAAGTGCAAGAAAAAAGTTGAAAATCCCAAAGAAGAATGGGCTATTTTTGAGAACACTCACGAAGCCATTGTTACGCAAGAGGAATATGATTTGGTACAGGAATTGCGGAAGAATAAGCGCAGAATACAGAGGCACGAGGAAGTTAATGATTTTTCAGGAATGGTTCACTGTGCAGACTGCGGCAGTAAGATGTATTTGTGTCGCTCGGTAGCACGAACTGAATTTCAGGAGCATTTGAAGTGTGCGAAAAATTCTCTTGATAAAGAGGAATGCTCGGCACATTATATTCGAACTTGTGTATTGAGCGAGCTTGTACTGAAAAAGCTGAACGAACTGCTTGCCGACGTACACCGCAACGAAGATGAGTTCATAAAAACTGCAATGGAAGCCTCAGCACAGGCGCATTTCACAGAACTGAAAAGGGTAAGAAAAATGCTCGCTCAGTCTGAAAAGCGAATTACGGAGTTGAACAAGCTTTTTAAGCGTTTGTATGAGGATAATGTTTCGGGAAAGCTGTCCGATGAGCGTTACGAGCTGTTGTCCAAGGATTATGACCGAAAGCAGAAACAGCTTGATGAAACCGTCAAAGAGCTGACGGCGGTTATTGAGGAACGTGAACAGAAAACCTCTGACATCAACCAGTTTATTAAAATAGTGCAGAAGTTCGAATTTGTTTCAGAAATTACTCCCGAAATTATGCACGAGCTGATTGAACGTATTGAAATTCACGCTCCTGACAAATCCAGCGGTCATCGACAGCAGAAAATTGATATTTATTTCAGGTTTAATATTGCACAAGCAAGCGTAATTGCCGATACGATGGACTACGACAGAAAGAGAAAGGCTGCGTAGTAAAAACTACACAGCCGAAAACCTCTTTACGGAACCCGAGCCTTCCAAAGGTGCTTTTTGATTTTACGCTCTGTATTCGCTTACAATTTTGTCCATTTTCTGAGTATCGGCGGCAACCTCGTTTGCGGCGTTTGCACATTCTGCCGCAGTCTGAGAGAAGGCGCTGATAATCTCTGTAATCTGCTCTATACGGGACTTCACTGCCGTAACAGCCTCTGCCTGCTTTTCTGTAAGCTGGGCTATGCTGTCAGCGTGAGCGGCACTCTCCTCGGCAGAGGCGATTACAGTTCCCATACGCTCAGCAACAGCGTCGGAAATCATTCTTCCTCTGTGTACAGCGTCAAGCGTAGCGTCGATAAGCTCGGCGGTGTCCTCAACAGCGTGCTGGCTCTTTCCTGCAAGGTTTCTTACCTCGTCGGCAACAACCGCAAAGCCCTTGCCTGCCGCACCTGCTCTTGCCGCCTCAATAGAAGCGTTAAGCGCAAGTATATTCGTCTGGAATGCTATATCCACAATAGTGCTTACGATAACTCTTATCTTGTTTGAAGACTCCTCAATGTCGCTCATAGCCGACGCCATACGCAACATTTCCTCGTTGCTTTCGTTCATAAGACGTGTGCTTTCCGTAGCAGACGCAGACGCCTTTTCAGCAGCAAGAAGGCTGTTGTCAGTTTCAGCGGTGATGGTGCGCACATCTTCGGATATTCCCATAATAGCCGCCTGTTGTTCCTCAGCGGACTGGTTAATGCCTGAAGCGATATCGTTAATCTTGTTGCCTGATACATTAAGTGTTGCAGAGATAGAAGAAATATTCTCCATAACTGTTCTCTGCTGTGCGGCAAGCTTTTCAGTCTGTGCCATCTGAACGTTGACCTGTTCAACAAGCTGGTCTGCCTCTTCCTTTGCCTTCTGCGACTGTGCGATATATCCCATAGAGCAGTTGAGAAGATACAGTATAAAGAACGCACCGATATTTACACCAAGAATACCCTTGATAAGCGATACTACCTCTTCGCCGCCATAGAAGAAGTCATTAAGGAAAATACCCACAACAGAAACAACTGTAATTATAATCCACTGTGTTATAATACAGCGTTTATAGAAATATATAGTAGAAACAGCGATAGAAGCCAGCATAAGCGGAAACATATCGTTCAGCTCGTGTTTAGCCGTAGAAATCACGATAATTACAAAAAGCTGCACAACTGAAAGAAGAAAACCTCTTGCTGTAACCTCAAGCTTGTTCTTGAGCAAGAATGATAAAGCCGATACAACTACACCCGTGGCAATAGTTACGATACCTATTACTATGCTGCCGCTCGTAAAGTTGGTTATACCAAACAATATACATACAGCTAGTATAAAAATTGAATGTAAATCTGCAATTTTGGGCGGAATATTCGGCTTCGCAGTACTATTTTTCATATAGCACACTCCTCTAGTGTTATTTACTTAATTATAACATAAGAAGAAAAAATTGTCAAACCAAATTTCCACAGGAATAAATGTACAAATTACACAAATGTAAAAAAAGCATTGAAAAAATCCGATGGAACTAAAGCCCCATCGGATTTCAATTTATTCAGCTGACAGTATTATCAGAGCTTGAAGCCGCCGATAAGTTCTTTAAGCTTTGCAGCCTGACCTGAAAGCTCCTGCGATGCCGCAGCACTTTCCTCAGCGGTTGCGGAGTTGGACTGAACAACGTCCGAAATACGGGAGATATCCTGGTTTATCTTTACAACCATATCAGCCTGTTCTCTTCCCGACTCTGTGATATCCTCAACCAGCTTCTGTGCAGAACGTGTATATTCGTCAAGAGTAACCATAGCTTCCGCTGTCTGAGTAGTGATGTCAGCACCCTTGCTTACTGCCTCAAGCGAGCTTTCGATAAGCTGAGTGGTGTCGCCCACAGCCTCAGCCGACTTAGCCGCAAGAGTTCTTACTTCGTCTGCAACAACCGCAAAGCCCTTGCCTGCCGCACCAGCACGTGCTGCCTCGATAGCGGCATTGAGTGCAAGAATGTTGGTCTGGAAAGCAATATCCTCAATAGTCTTGATGATGTTGCCAATCTTGCCCGAAGCGTCGCTGATATCGTTCATAGCGTCTGTAAGGCGGTTCATCTTTTCGTTTACTTCGCCTACATAGCCCGAAGTCTTATTCATCAGCTCATAAGTTTCAGAGCAGCTGTCGGAGTTCTTCTTGAGGTGATCCTCAATATCATTCAGTCTGCCTGCAAGTTCGTTTACGGATACAGTCTGCTCCATAGCACCGTCTGACAGACCCTGAGAAGTCTGGGCAACCTGCGATGAGCCCTCGCTCACCTGGTCGGCAACGGAATAGATATCCGAGAACACCGCTGTAAGCTTGCTCTTGATATCCACAAGATTATTGGAAAGCACTGCAAAGTCGCCCTTGTAGTAATCTTTGTTCTTGGTTACGTCAACTGCAAAGTTTTCGTTTGCCATTTCGCCAAGCACTCTGCCGATGTCCTCTGTTGCACTGTTCAGTGATGTGCAGAGGGTTTCAACTGCCTTTGCAATACTGCCTATTTCATCATTTCTGTTGGTATACTTTTCAACCTTGTGGGCGGAATCCAGCTCGATGTTGGCAAGGTCCATAACAGCACCCTCAACGTTCTTGAGCGGGCTGATAAGCTTTCTGATAGCGAAATACGCAATAACAGCAAGCGCCATACCGGACAGACCGAAGAGAAGCATCATATTAATTCTGAGTGCAGTTGCAGAAACGAGCAGTTCCTTTTCAAGGTCGGAAATAATGAATGCCCAGCCGTGCTCATCAATGCCCTTATATGCGGCAATACACTTGTTGCCATTGGCGTCCTTGTAATGAACGTAACCGTTTGCATCAGGGGTTGAGCTCTTGATTGCCGAGACTACCTCAGCACCGAAGTCGTTCTCAGCGACAGAAGTAATCATTTCAGGGTCGGGGTGGAAGATATACTCGCCTGTTGCAACATTCACAAGATAATATTCAGCACTGGAAAGACCGTCAAGCGGCAGTGAGTCCAGCTTTTCTACAAGTCCGCTTGTAAAGATACCGATACCGCCAAGTCCAAGAGGATTTCCGCTGTCATCAAGCACAGCCTTGTACATAGAAACTATCTGCTGACCTGATGCAGGAGAAATGATAACGCCAGTGTTGTAAACGCCGTCTGCGGCAAGCATTGCGTCGTGAAGCTCCTTGCGGTATGCCTCATCCTTGCGGGTTACCATTCCGATGATAGGCTCATTTGTGTGAGCAAGGATAGTGGTGTCCCACTTACTGCAATAGATACCCTCAAGGTTCTGGATGTCGTTTCCGAACCCTACAGTATAATCCTGAGCAACTGCGGCGGCAACTGTATCAGACGGGTCACGGATAACATCATACACCTGGTCAGCCTTGAGATAAGCTGTAAGGGTATCTTCTGTGGCGTCTATGTAATTACTGATTATCTCTGAACGGTCAACAGCGGCAGTCATAAGGCTGTTGCGTGCAGATTCATAAGATGTGTTGGTAACATAAACGTTGATGACTACAAACAAGAAAATAAAAACAACCAGCTGAACAATAAATACCGCCATAGAAATTTTCAAGCCCAGCCTGGAAACACCGTTATTCTTTTTCATCGATACATCCTCCGTTTTCTGGAAATTTTTATTGCAAATATACCGATACTGTGATATAATGAAAGCATATCACAGGGCGGTATAATTGAAACCAAACCAAAACCAGGACAGATAAGTTCAACTACTCTGTCCGTACATTTCATAAGTATGTGTTTAAGTAATTATATCACATCAGCTATCAAAAGTCAAGCTATCTGTTATATATTTTTTACATATCACAACATTTTGAAAGGAGAATTTTTGTATGAAACAAACAAGTATATTTCTAAGCCTTATACTCCGTCATCAGCCGCAGGTTATCGGCATTGAACTTGACCCTCACGGCTGGGCAGACGTTTGTGAGCTTATCGCAGGCGTAAACGCAAGCGGAAAATACACGCTTGATATGCAAAAGCTTGAAGAAATCGTCAGAACAGACAACAAGCAGCGATACAGCTTTAACGAGGACAAAACCAAAATCCGTGCAAATCAGGGGCATTCCGTGCGAGTTGACGTTGAACTGAAGGAGGCTCAGCCGCCCGAAATCCTCTATCACGGCACGGGAGAAAAGTCCGTTGCGGCTATCCTCTGTGAGGGACTGAAACCCAGAAGCCGCCTTTACGTTCACCTGTCAAAGGACGAGCAGACCGCCGTTACCGTAGGCGGCCGCCACGGAAAGCCGCACGTTTTTATCGTACACAGCGGCGAAATGTTCAGACAGGGCTATCGCTTTCTGCTGTCTGAAAACGGCGTTTGGCTTACGGACTGCGTGCCCGTGAATTTCCTTGAAAAGCTTAACTGACAGCAGAACATCATCGATTTCACACGAAAGTTTTAACACAACAAAACCGCTCAGATATAACAGAAATGGCAGCGAAAATCGCTGCCATTTATTATTTTATTCGTATTTATCAGGAATTCTGACGTCCTGCCATTACAAGTCCCTTGGAAGCGTCCATAGTAACTGCAATGCCGCTCTTAAGAACGGTTGTTGCGTGTTCTGCACCCACTATTACAGGAATATCAAGGGTCATACCAACGATAGCGGCGTGGCTGTCCTTGCCAGCCTCTTCGGTGATGATACCTGCCGCAGACTTCAGCAGAGGAAGAACCTCGCTTGTGGTTTTGGGCATTACGAGAATCTGTCCTGCGGCAAAACGCTCAGAAGCCTCCTCAGCATTGTTCGCAACGCATACGGTAGATGTTACAGTGTCGTTGTTAATGCCTTCACCCGATACAAGTACGTCGCCTACGATATGCACCTTCATAAGGTTGGTTGTACCCGATACGCCAAGCGGCACACCAGCTGTAATAACAGCAAGCTCGCCGTCGTTGAGCAGACCTGCGTCAACGGCAGTTTCCACAGCAAGGTGAATGAGGTCGTCGGTGTTTGTCTTCATCTCGTTGCAGATAAGCGGAATTACACCCCAGGAAAGAGCCATCTGGCGGTAAATAGTTTCGCTTGTTGTGCAGGAAATAATCGGACATTCAGGACGATAACGTGAAATCATACGTGCAGTTGTACCCGACTTTGTAACAGTAACAATTGCACTTGCGCCAAGCTCCATAGCCGCACTTACGGTTGCGTGCGAAATAGCTGTGGAAACGTTTGTGCTGTCGAGTGCCTCCTGCTTGTGGAAACGCTTCTTGTAGTCGATTGCCTTTTCAGTGGTTTCAGCAATTGCCGCCATTGTCTTTACAGCCTCAATCGGGTGCTTGCCTGCGGCGGTTTCGCCCGAAAGCATAATTGCGCTTGTGCCGTCGTAGATAGCGTTTGCAACGTCGGTTGTTTCAGCACGTGTCGGACGAGGATTATGTATCATACTCTCCAACATCTGTGTTGCTGTGATAACCTGCTTGCTAGAGCTGAAGCCCTTCTTAATAAGCATTTTCTGAATACGGGGAAGCTCCTCAAAAGGAATTTCAACACCCATATCGCCACGTGCAATCATAATACCGTCTGATACACGCAGAATTTCATCAATATTGCTTACACCCTCGCCGTTTTCAATCTTTGCGATAATGCGGATGTCGGGGCGGTTTTCCTGCTTTGTAATCTTGCGGATTTCCATAATATCATCAGCGCAGGTTACGAATGAAGCGGCAATGAAGTCAAAACCCTCACGGCAGCCAAAGCGGATATCAGAAATGTCAACCTCGCTGAGGTAAGGCATAGAAAGCTTTACGCCAGGGATATTAACGCCCTTGTTGTTTGAAAGCACACCGCCGTTGATAACAGTACAAACGATATCAGCTGTGCCGTCGTTGTTGCGCTTGATGTCGGTGCAGCGTACAGATACGTTACCGTCGTCGATAAGGATTTTTGTTCCGATGTCGATATCATCGGGAAGATTCTTGTAGGTGATGGAAACACGGGTGTTGTCGCCTACCACGTCAGCGGTAGTCAGCACGAATGTATCACCTGCGGCGATTTCTACCTTCTTGTTATCCTTGAATTGCTTGAGGCGCACCTCAGGACCCTTTGTGTCAAGCAGAGTTGCAATCGGCAGACCAAGCTCCTTTGCAATGCGTACAACACGGTCGTGAGTTACCTTATGTCCCTCGTGCGAGCCGTGGGAAAAGTTCTGACGTGCAACGTTCATACCGTTGAGCATAAGCTGACGCAGTACGTCATCAGACTCCGTAGAAGGACCCATAGTACATACAATCTTTGTTCTTCTCATAATTTTTATCTATTTCCTTTCTTCTGTATTACATAAATATACAAATACGCAGTTCAGCGTAAAAACCGCAAACTACCCATAGTACTATTATACTAGTAATCGTTGGTTTTTTCAAGATAGTTTGCGACAAATTTTCAGCTAAAAAAACAACAGTGTGTTGAAAACTTTTCTCTACTTACGTCAATAACAGCCGTGCTGAGAAATCTGCCATCAGTTCAAACTCGTCGCCGCCTGTGCAAACGGGCATTTCAAGCGGCTCGGTTATGCCGCTTATCGTGCGTATCGACCTGTTCAGCGACAGAATAAGCCGCTCGTCCGTGCGTGAGGTTATCGAAACTGCATTCTTGTGGGAAAATCCGCACGTTATCAGCTGAACGCCCTTAGGCGCTGTAAACTGGGTTTCCTCGCTTACCACCAGCCCCAGCGCAGACCTTATCTCCAGCCGCCGTAAATCAGCGGATTTTCCTGCGATTATAACGCAGTCGGGACAGTCTATTACTGCGCCGCCGTTCACCGCAATCAGCGGAAGGTCGCCCATCAGCCTGAAAAAATCCTCTGAAAAATCGTTCAATTCACCCAAAGCACAAATAAAGCCCATATCGCAAACTCCTTTTGCAAATATGGGCTTATTTTATGCTTTTTAAACGCTTCTATGTACACAAACCCCTGAAAAACTTATCAGATTTATCATTCAAGGAATACTCTCAGGGCTTTGCTCTTGCTCTGTGAACGCAGTTTGCGCAGAGCCTTCGCTTCAATCTGACGGATACGCTCACGGGTAACACGGAACTGTCTGCCGACCTCTTCAAGGGTATGCGCACGGTCATAGCCTACACCGTAACGGAACTTCAGCACTTCACGCTCACGCTCAGGCAGTGTATTAAGCGCCTTGTTAAGCTCGTCCTTGAAAACCGCCTTCATAGCTGTGTCGATAGGTGCGGGTGCGTCCTCATCCGGGATAAAGTCGCCGAGGTTGCTGTCTTCCTCCTCACCCACAGGCGACTCCAGAGAAACGGGGTCCTGTGCAATGCGGATAACCTCTCTTACCTTATCGGGGGTCATATTCAGCTCCTGTGCAACCTCGTCGATAGACGGCTCCTGTCCCTTTTCGTGCAGAAGCTTTGTCTGCATCTTCTTCACACGGGAGATTGTTTCCACCATATGCACAGGGATACGGATTGTTCTCGCCTGGTCTGCAATAGAACGTGTAATGGACTGTCTTATCCACCAGGTAGCATAGGTTGAGAACTTATATCCCTTTGTGTGGTCAAACTTCTCAACCGCCTTGATAAG
>JAZQBH010000049.1:0-7102 GCA_045545655.1 Oscillospiraceae bacterium | reverse complement strand
GGGTATACTCATAGATTTTCACATTCTTTGAAATCAGGGTTTTGTAATGCGCCCGTGTAACAGCGTGTACAAACCACTTATCTGCAATATGTGGAGTTATTATGCGCACGTCAACGCCTGCTTTTGCGGCAAGCGTAAGGGCGGTCATCATTTCGTTGCTGATGATTAAATACGGTGTAGTGATATACACATACTTCTTTGCATTGTTTATTATATTTATATACACATTCTCGCCGACAGGCTCGTCGTCAAGAGGACTATCCGTAAAGGGGACTATATATCCGTTTTTGCTTGTGTTTTCAGGCTTTTCAATGTGTGGATAGTAATAATCAAAGGAGCTTGGTTTTTCAAAGGTCAGATAATTCCACATTGACAGGAACATAACTGTAAAGCTCCACACAGCCTCGCCCTTAAGCATCACAGCAGAGTCCTTCCAGTGACCGTGCTTTTCATACTCGTTGATATACTCATCTGCAAGGTTTATGCCGCCGTTGAAAGCAGTATTACCGTCAATTACGAGGATTTTTCGGTGGTCACGGTTGTTCATTTTAGAACTCCACACGGGTCTGAATTTATTGAACACTCTGCATTTAATTCCTTTTTCTTCTAACTTGCAGTTGTATTTGTAGGGGAGTGTAAACAAGCAGCCGATATCATCGTAGATAACCCTTACATCAACGCCTTGCTTTGCCTTGCGTTCAAGAATTTCGAGAATGGAATTCCACATTCTGCCTTCTTCTATAATAAAGTATTCAAGGAAAATAAAACGTTCAGCTTTTTCGAGTTCTTCAAGCAGCACTGCAAATTTTGCCTCGCCGATATTAAAATAGGTTGTCTGAGTATCAGAATATACAGGATAACCGCCGAATGAGTAAAGATAATTTGTCTGTTTGATGATTTCGGGTTCGTTTTCTTTTATAGCTTCAGTTACAATTTCGTTTTGTTTGAGCAAAAGTCTTTCTTCCTGACTGAACTGTGCCATTTGCTTTCTCAGCCGTTTACCTGAATTTTTGTTGCCGAAGCACACATAAAGCATCACTCCGAAAATAGGGAACACCAGAATTGCAAATATCCACGCTATCTTGTAACTTGGATTCATCTCCGAGTTCATTATGTATAGCGAGATAATAACTGCAATAATTGTGAAAACCACATAAGAGTAGGTAAACAGTGTGCCCAGCGTCCAGAAAAGGCTGACAAGATATGCAATCTGAACCAGTATTCCGACAATACAGATTGTTGTTCTGTTGAATAGTGCCTTCAACAGCTTGAACAGAAATTTCATTTAGTCACCTAACCTTTGTTATAATGCAAAAACAGCCTCAAACGAGGCTGTCATATTATTCAGTTGAAGCAGGGATAACGTAGTAAATTCTTTCGTTCGCATTTGCGAAATCCAGTTTTTCACGTGCCATATCTTCTATATACTTATCAAGATTAGCGTCATCCTCAAGGTAAGTTTTGATATGCTCGTTATCTTCCTCTACAGCCTCCGTCATCAGTTTAAGCTCTTCATACTTCTTCTGACTTTCACGGATTTCAATACTATCATTTACAATTGAATAGATAACATACACACCAAGAACTAACAAAGCAATTGCGGCAAGAAAATGCACAATGCCAAGTTTTTTTCTATTGTCACGTGTTTTTACGGACGTTTGCTTTAATGACATTTTTTCTTCCCCCAATTTTATCTAGTCTTTTTTCATTATACAATATTTCATCATCTGATTTCAAGCCCTGATTGTTTTTTTTTGCCTTATTACTGAGATATTCAGCGTTTTTACTAACTGCTTGCCTGATTGTATGTGATATTTTACCAAACGCTTTCTTGGAAATCTGAGTTATCCTATATGCAATATTTCTGATTGTTTTCTGCCATACTCTGGCGGCTGCATTTTCAATAATATTAAGAATTCTGCCTATTGTTACAATATATGAAAACACTCCGCCTGCAAAACCTGCTATGGTATATATTCTTATGTAATTGCCAACAGCTTCAGATATCAGCATAATTGCATTAGCCGATAAAATAAAGAAAGCAATATCACACAAGCAGATAACAAGTCTGAAAGGGAAGGTGAGTCTTATTATCCGCAGAATCTCGTAGACTACACCGAAAATCAGCCCTACAAAGAATGAAATTACAAAGCAATCAGGAATTGAAATGTACATTATTGCCCCCGTTATATTATCTGAACAATTTTTTTACAGGTCCGTCAAGTGAATTGTATCGTGAGTAAACCAGCGAGTTGATTACCCCCGTCATCAGCAAGTCACCGTTATCAGCGTCAAGTGAGATAACGTGCAGATTTTCTCCTTTAATTACCAGTTCACCCATTGATGTACTGAGTATTACTTTGCTTTCTGTAAAGCTGTCAATATCATTCACTGCAGATATTTTCAGATTTTTTCTGCCTTCAAGTATCAGATTATGTGCACTGTTAATTGTCTGCATAAAAACACCCCCTGTCATTAGAATATTATTCTAATGCTCGGGGGTTTAGTACAATATTTTTAAACAACCTCATACAGTGCGGCTGCGTCGTCCTTTTTTACTGTGTCTTTTACGTCAAGAACACGGACTTTAAGCGGTTTTCCGATAATTATTTCGATTATGTCGCCGACCTTTACTTCATACGAAGCACGAGCGGCCTTACCGTTAACGATAACCTTTTCAGCGTCACAGGCTTCGTTAGCAACAGTTCTGCGTTTAATCAATCGTGAAACCTTCAGATATTTATCCAATCTCATAGAATACTCCTTTAATAGAAAAGCGACGAGAACCCCCGTCGCTTCTATCTTTGTAATTGCGGTAATTCTTATGGTGAATTACTTGCTTACAGCTTCCTTAAGGCTTCTGCCTGCCTTGAATGCAGGAACCTTTGTAGCCTCAATCTGAATCTTCTTCTTTGTGCGGGGATTGATACCTGTTCTTGCTGCACGATCACGTACTTCGAATGTACCAAAGCCAACGAGCTGGATGGATTCGCCGTTTGCAAGAGTCTCTGTTATTGTATCAATAACTGCCTTTACAGCGCTTTCAGACTGCTTCTTAGTAAGTTCAGACTTTTCTGCTACTGCTGCGATCAATTCTGCCTTTGTCATAGTTATAAAAACCTCCAAAAAAATATATCTAACGGCCCGATAACCGTTATAAACAAAAAATAAATAAAATCATCAGACAATCGCCCGATAATAAAAACATCACCACATCAGAACCTGTCAATGTCACCTGACAAATTTCAGCAGGGGCTTGTATTTATTCGATTGTCAGAAGCTTATTAGCAATATCTTTCAACTCTTCTTCTGAAAGCTTGTCCAACGAACCTCCGTTTTTGCGGATTTCGCACTCAAACTCACTGAAAGAGTCAATAAATTTGTTAGATGATAAAGTCAGTGCATTTTCTCCGTCATTCTTGTAAATCCTGTTAAGGTTACAGAAATTCAGAAGTAACTGACCGAGTATCTGCTGATTCTGTGCAATATCCTCAGGAGAGTTGCTTAACTTATCCAGACCGTCTTTTATCTTTGTTATACAGTCAGCCGAATCGTTAATCGGAAAACCTACTCTTTCAGCACGCCTGCAAATCTTCTCGCCCCTTAACAGGGAAGGGAAGGTCTTGGGGATGCTTTTAAGCGTATCCGTATATGTTTCCTGTTCTTTGCTTGCTTTTTTCAAAGCGTCCCAGTTTCTGAGCACCTCATCTTCGGTCTCAGCTGTCACGCTGCCGAATACGTGGGGGTGTCTGTAAACCAGTTTCTGGCAGATATCATTGCACACATCGCCAAAATCAAAATTTCCTGCTTCTGTTTCTATCTGTGAATGAAATGCTATCTGCAACAGTAAATCCCCAAGCTCCTCACGAAGCATTTCGGGGCTGTCGCAGTCGATACCTTCACAAACCTCATAGGCTTCCTCAATAAGATCGGTTCTTATACTTTTATGTGTCTGAACCTTATCCCACGGACACCCATTCTCAGAGCGGAGTATCTTCATAATTTCCAACAGGTCATCAATGGTGTATCGGCTTTTGAACTGAAATCCGTTGTCACACGTTTTTTCTATTTTCCCCTCAGAGCCAACCGTTATTTTTGTATTCGGGTTACCCCCTGCCAATACGTCCACGCACCTTTCAAAATGAATGCTACACCTCTATATTACCCTATTTCTCACGTTTTTTCAAGTGGTTTTTTGAATTTTTTTTTGTTTTTTTGAGAATTATACCACTTGCACTAAAATTAAAGTCAAAAACTAGCAATAATAGATAAACAATAGCGCCCGAAATTGTTGAAAATATTACATTTAAAGCCATCTGAACGTGTGTATTCAAAATTAAATGAACAATATAAGCACTTGTTCCGCAGATTATTCCAAAAATAAGGGGCTTAGTAATGCTTGATAAAAATATAGATTTGCCCTCAATAGGGATATTTTTTTTCAAGAAGATACCGCCCGAAACTGTCATAAAGACATATCCTATAACGCTTGCGAGCGGTGCACCGCAGATATTGACCTGAGGAATAGAAATCAGCAGAGGGTTAAGCAATACTTTAATTATTACAGAGCAGCTCATCAGAATTAGTGGAATATGCGCTTTTCCGATAGACTGGAATATTCCGAACATTGCAGACGCCAGCACCATAAATAATCCGCCCATACACAGAATTAGAAACGGCTGAATACAAACCTCGATTTCTGCGCCACGGGACTTATAAAGCATCTGAAGAATGGGCTTTGCCAGTGCCGCCGCTCCAAAACACGCAGGACAGGCTATAACCGCACACGAACTGAACAACAGCTTAATTTTATTGGTAAGGGTATGTATATCCTTTTTTTCGTAAGCGGCGGCGATTTCAGGGGCGGATGTCCTTTCGGTCATTCCTGCAAAGGAGGGAATCAGCATAAAAAGCGACATAGCTATACCTGTATAGCTACCGTACATAAAGTTCGGAAGTCCCTCAAGTCCGCCGCATTCAGACAAGATAGATGAATACCTTTCAGTGAAATACTCGTTGTTTGCAAGAATTGAATTTGAAATCGCTCTTGTTACTGTAAGTAAATCCACAAATGAAACAAAGTTCATAACCAGTGCAGATACCGCAATAGGTGCTGTGTCCTTCAACAGCTGACTGCAAATCTTACGGACACAATATTCATTTCGTTGTGGAAGGGGAGTTGCACTGTTATGCTTTTTTATACGTTTTTCGCTGATGATAAGCGAGATTAAACCGCATAGTTCGCTTATGCTTACCGCAAGCACTGCGCCTGCCGCCGCATAAGGTAATGCGGCATCATAAGCCTGTTGTTCAGTAGAAGCGTATATCCCGAAAACTGCTTTACCGTTCTGGAAACAGTAACGTGCATAAAAAATAATCAGATACGACAAGGAAAGTCCGAAAATCGCTCTCGACACTGCCTCTGCAACAGAAGCCGCCGCACCCGGAATAACGTCGGAAAGCCCCTCACGGTATCCACGTAAAACGGAAGCAATACAGCATAATGCAACTGCTGGTGCAATACAGATAACTGCCGTCATACTCTGCGGTGAACACGCAATATGCTCGGCGAAAGGCTTTGCAAATACTGCTACTATCAGGGTTCCGAACAGACCTATAACAGAAAAGACAGCCATAGCGTATTTTTTTACTGCGGCGGCGTAATTCAGGTTGCCGATAGCGGCGTGTCTTGCAGTTGTTCTCATCAGTACAGTCGGAATACCAGCCGCAGTAATCGCAAAAATCGGGGAATACAGCCCGTATGCTGATGAAAAATAACCCATACCTGTTCCGCCCAGAAGATTTGCCAACGGAATTTTGAACAATGCTCCTACAATTTTAGTTACAGTCATTGAAATGAATAGGATAATCGTATTTTTAATATAACGTTTTTCTGTCATCGTCATACACCTTTCGTTCACAGGGACTATCAGCATTATGATGCTTGTACAAATATATGAGCATTCATGCTGTTTTATCACCGATTTACGAACTAAAGCATACACTACAGTGACGACACCGAATTACTCAGAAAGGAACAGGTACATTATGGATATTATGAAGCCTTTTAAGCATGTTGGCTATGCGTATGTCCCTAATCAGGTGATGGATAAGGTGTATTCACCGAATAAGGCGCTTTGCGCAGGGACAATTTTCCCCGAACTTGACATCACAATTGAAGAATACGAAAGGGGGCTTTTCAATGGTAAGTAATATGAATTACCGTCAGGTTAACAACCGCAATTCAATGCCGAGCGTTCAGCCGCCTGCACACAATGTTCCCTCAAATTGCTCGTGTGAGGAGCTGATGAGGGCAATTATGGAAGCTGATTTCTTTGCTCTTGACCTTAAACTGTATCTCAATACGCACCCCTATGACACGAAAGCAATTGAAATGTATCGTGAGGCTGTGCGTCAGTGCAAAGCCTGCAAGGCGGCTTTTGAGGACAGCTTTTATCCGCTTACAGCGGCAAGTGCCGGAGAAGACGGTGTATGGGACTGGACAGACGGAAACTTTCCGCCGCTTAGCTAAGGAGGGGAACTTATGTTTATTTTTGAAAAAAGAACACAGATTCCTGTGTGCATAAAAAACAAAAATCCCCATCTTGCCGGGATTATCCTGTCACAGTATGGCGGTCCTGACGGAGAACTTGCCGCTTCACTGCGCTATCTTTCACAGCGCTTTACAATGCCCGACAACAGGGGCAAGGGACTTCTCACTGACATCGGTACAGAAGAACTGGCCCATCTCGAGATTATTGGTAGCATCGTGGGACAGCTTACAGACGGCGAAGGTGCTAAAAGCTTTGACAAGTACGGCAACGCCGCTTATTATGTAGACCACGCAAATGCGGTTTATCCAGCAAGCGCCGCTGGCGTGCCTTTTACAGCCGCTTATCTTCAGTCGAAGGCTGACCCTATTGCAGACCTTGTTGAAGTCGGGGGCCAACGGTCTTAGGAAGACAACTCTGCCTTTCAACTCCTTGGCTCACAGAAGGCCATGGCTACGACCCGACTTCCACGCAAATGCGGTTTATCCAGCAGGCGCCGCTGGCGTGCCTTTTACAGCCGCTTATCTTCAGTCGAAGGCTGACCCTATTGC
>JAZQBH010000048.1:0-2781 GCA_045545655.1 Oscillospiraceae bacterium | reverse complement strand
CACCGTTGTAGGCGCAAGCAGAACGCACTGCTTTCCGGCCTCTATGCACTTGAATGCGGCACGGAGCGCAACCTCGGTTTTGCCGAAGCCCACGTCACCGCACAGCAGACGCTCCATAGGGTGCTCACGCATCATATCCTGCTTGATTTCGTCAATACATCTGAGTTGTGCGCCTGTTTCAATATATGAAAAATGCTGCTCGAAATCCTCTTGCATAGTGTCGTCCTCGGGGAATGCAAAGCCCTTAGAACGCATTCGCTTTTCATACAGCTCGATAAGCTCAGCCGCCATTGCCTTTGCCGCCGCTTTCGCCTTTGCCTTTGAATTTTTCCACTGGTTAGAGCCGATTTTATTGAGTTTAACGCTTGCGGGGTCGCCTGATCCGATATATCTTGAAACAAGGTCAAGCTGTGTTACGGGGATATTTACGGTATCTCCGCCAGCATAACGTATACAGATGTAGTCCTTCTTTACTCCGCCAGCCTCAAGCTTATGCACTCCGCTGAACACGCCTATTCCGTAGGACGAATGCACCACAAGGTCGCCGATTGCAATATCCTCAAGCGAGCGGACCTGTTCGCTCTTTTTGAGTTTGGGGGCTTTTCTTCTTGCGGCGTGCACGGAAGTATGCGTAAACACGCACAGACCAGCCTCACTGTAAGCAAAACCAGCCGACAAAGTGCCTTCTGTAACGATAATCTTTCCCGAAACAGGCTCAGAGGGGTTAGCGGAATATTCCGCACTGAAACCGTCTTCACACAGGTCAGCGGCAAGGTTTTTCGCACCCTTGTCCGTGCCTGCAAAAATGAAACAGCACATATTCTGCTCAAGATATCCCTGAAGTTCTTCTTCAAGCAGCTTGTATTCGCCGCTCCACGGAGCATTCTGAATAGTGCCCTTTGCGTTTATGGAAATTCCAAGCTCAATTCCGCCGCCACGGATAAACGATTCAAAATATGTGCTTGCAGATTTTGAAATACGGTCGTAAAGCTCGGTTTTTGTCAGCATATAGCGTTCAAGTCCCTTGCAGATTTTTGCGTCATCTGTAAGGATTTTCAAATCCTCTAAATGCTGTGCCGCCGCCGCACGAAAGGTTTCCTTAACTGCGGTATTTTCGCATACGAAAACATAACCGTCTGTGATGTAATCAAACACGGTCGCTTCTTCGTCATAGCACAGCGGAAAATATCTGTCGGCGCTTGCAAGGGTTACTCCGTCACGTATTTTCTGAACGTCGCCGTTAAGACGTTCACGCACACGCTCTGCACTCTTTGAACGCACCTTTGCGGCAAGCTTTTCTATCCTTTCGCACATAACCTCTGCGCTGTCAAACAGCGTTTCACGGGCAGGCGAAACGGAAATTTCTTCAAGTGAATTGGTTCTTCTCTGACTTTCGATATCAAACTCAGAAACGCTGTCGATGCTGTCGCCCCACAGCTCAACACGGAACGGCGATGAACTGCTCGGCGGAAAGATATCCACAATTCCGCCACGCACTGAGAACTGACCAGCACCCTCAACCATTTCAGAACGTGCATAGCCAGCCGCAACAAGCCTTGATGTGAGTTCTTCCAGCGAAACCTCGCCGCCCTCAGAAAGCACGATTGTTCGCTTTTTAAGCTCCTCTGCGGGAATAGTAAGCTGTGCCGCCGCCGCAGGAGAACAAATCACCGCCTTGCACTTGCCGTTAACAATTGCGTTAAGGGCGAAAATCCGCTTATGCTCATACTCCCTTGAAGCCGCCTCTGCGTCTGCGAGAACAAGCTCCTTTTCGGGATACAGCACCGCCGCATTTTCTCTCAGCATCATATTGATATCCAGCACCAGCTTTTGTGCCTCACCCTCGCTTTCAGCGATAATAAGCGACGGCTTATCGGAAATCAATGCCGCAATGAAATGCGCCTTGTGTATATGCGAAACGCCCGTTACAAGAGCGGGCAGGGGGTTATTCTTTTCACACAGATATTTTTCCAGCCGCACAAAATCTGCGTTCTGCCGTGCGGCATTAACAAAAAAATTCATATTTTCTCCGTATAGCAATTCCATCAGGAATTGAACTTGTTCATTGCCTCGTCGGTTTTGCCAGCTACCATAAGTTCAATCGCACAAACCGCATTGTCAAAGGCTTTTGTGAGAACCTCGCCGTCCTCTTTTTTAAAGTGACCCAGCACCCAGTCGGCAAGGTTGTAGTCGGGGTGAGGCTTTGCTCCTACGCCCATTTTCACACGAGGGAACGTATCCTTTCCCGAAAGGTAGATGATGTTCTTAATTCCATTGTGACCGCCGTCGCTTCCCTTTCTGCGGATACGCAGTTTACCGGGCTCAAGTGAAATGTCGTCATACACGATAATAGTACGCTCAGGCGGCACTTTGTAGAACTGCATAGCCTCGGTTACAGCCTCTCCGCTTTTGTTCATAAACGTTGTGGGCTTCATAATAAGACAGCGCTTTCCCGACACCATAGCGTCGCACGTAAGCGACTTGAACTTCAGCTTTTTGCAGTTTACTTTCAGCTTTTCGCAAAGCGTATCAACCGTCATAAAGCCTATATTATGTCGGGTATTTTCGTATTCAGTGCCAGGATTGCCCAGACCGCAGATTATATACTCCACTGCACCCTGAGGCTCGGTCCTTTCGCTTTCAAGCTTTTTAAAAATGTCGAATACAGACATAGTTTCTCCTTTAATTTTCAGATAAACACGAAATCCCGCTCACAATTACTTGCGAGCGGTGAGAAATTTCGTAATAATTTGCTGGGAAATGTCGATTATACAATATCGT